>NZ_JBYSZI010000024.1:0-89371 GCF_058787075.1 Cupriavidus sp. FW305-46 | reverse complement strand
CTCCCGCGCTGAGGAAAACAACGCCCGCCCCGCCTATGACTGCACCTGCCGCCTCCGCCCCGTTCCGCGTTGCCGCCGTCCAGACCGTGACCGGCACCTCGCTCGATGCCAACCTGGCGCGCGCCGACGCGCTGATCGCCGAGGCCGCAGCCGGCGGCGCGGCACTGGTGCTGCTGCCCGAATACTTCTGCATGATGGGCCGCTCCGAAGCGGACAAGGTGGCCGTGCGCGAGCACGACGGCGACGGCCCGGTGCAGCAGTTCCTGGCCGATGCGGCACGCCGCCACGGCATCTGGCTGGTCGGCGGCACGCTGCCGATGTGGTGCGACGACCCGGCGCGCGTGTACAACACCTCGCTCGCCTTCAATCCGAGCGGCGAGCGCGTGGCGCGCTATGACAAGATCCACCTGTTCGGCTTCACCCGCGGCACTGAGAGCTACGACGAGTCGCGCACCATCCTGGCCGGGCGCACGCCGGTCAGCTTCGACGCGCCCTGCGGCCGGGTGGCGATGTCGGTGTGCTACGACCTGCGCTTCCCCGAGCTTTACCGCGGGCTGGCCGCCGGCGACGGCACCAGCTTGATTCTGATGCCGGCCGCCTTCACCTACACCACGGGGCAGGCGCACTGGGAGATCCTGCTGCGCGCCCGCGCCATTGAAAACCAATGTTATGTGCTGGCCGCGGCACAGGGCGGCAAGCATGAGAACGGCCGGCGCACCTGGGGCCATTCGATGCTGGTCGATCCGTGGGGCGAGGTGCTGGCAACGCTGCCTGAGGGCGAAGGCGTGGTCGGCGGCGTGATTGATCCCGCGCGTCTGGCCGAGGTCCGGCAGAACCTGCCGGCACTGCGACACCGGGTGCTGTAGCATGTACGCAACCGCGGGGGCCGCCACTGGCGCCCGCCCAGAGAATTTTTTGCCGCGCCGGCCGCAAGCCGGTGCGTCCCCAGGAAGAAAGGACATCTCATGAACGCCGGCGATCTCGGAATCCGCAACCTGGCCACCGCGCAGCAACTGCTGCTGGCACCGTACGGCCTGGACGAGGCCAAGCTCCAGCGCGTGCTGGCCGATATCTTCACGCACAAGGTCGACTATGCCGACCTGTACTTCCAGTACACCCGCAACGAGGCCTGGAGCCTGGAAGAAGGCATCGTCAAGTCGGGCAGCTTCAGCATCGACCAGGGTGTGGGCGTGCGCGCGGTCTCGGGCGACCGCACCGCCTTCGCCTATTCGGACGACATCAGCCTGGCGGCGCTGTCGCAGGCCGCGGCGGCCACGCGCACCATCGGCCGTGCCGGCAACGGCCGCGTCAAGGTGGCCGGCGAGCTGGCCACGCACGCCGGGCGCAACCTGTACGCGCCCAACGACCCGCTCGACTCCATGAGCGCGGCCGAGAAGGTGGCGCTGCTTGAGCGCGTCGAGCGCATGGCGCGCGCCAAGGATCCGCGCGTGGTGCAGGTGATGGCAGGCCTGGCCGGCGAATACGACGTGGTGCTGGTGGCGCGCAGCGACGGCGTGATCGCCGCCGACGTGCGTCCGCTGGTGCGGGTCTCGGTCACGGTGATCGCCGAACACGGCGGGCGCCGCGAGGTCGGCTCTTCCGGCGGCGGCGGCCGCTATGCCTATGGCTACTTCACCGACGAGCTGCTGCAGAAGTATGTGGACGAGGCCGTCTCTTCGGCCCTGGTCAACCTGGACGCGCGCCCGGCCCCGGCCGGCTCGATGACCGTGGTGCTGGGCCCGGGCTGGCCCGGCGTGCTGCTGCATGAAGCCGTCGGCCACGGCCTGGAGGGCGACTTCAACCGCAAGGGCTCGTCGGCCTTTGCCGGCCGCATGGGCGAACGCGTCGCGGCCAAGGGCGTGACCGTGGTCGACGACGGCACGCTGGCCAACCGCCGCGGCTCGCTCAACCTGGACGACGAAGGCAACCCGACCCAGTGCACCACGCTGATCGAGGACGGCATCCTGCGCGGCTATATCCAGGACACGCTCAACGCGCGCCTGATGAAGATGCCGGTCACCGGCAACGCGCGCCGCGAAAGCTATGCCGCGCTGCCGATGCCGCGCATGACCAACACCTACATGCTCAACGGCGACAGGGATCCGCAGGAGATCATCGCCAGCGTCAAGCGCGGCCTGTATGCGGTCAACTTCGGCGGCGGCCAGGTGGACATCACCAACGGCAAGTTCGTGTTCTCGGCGAGCGAGGCCTACATGATCGAGGACGGCAAGATCACCTACCCGGTCAAGGGCGCGACGCTGGTCGGCAACGGCCCGGAATCGCTGAAGGATGTCACCATGATCGGCAACGACATGCGCCTGGACTCGGGCGTCGGCGTGTGCGGCAAGGAAGGCCAGAGCGTGCCGGTGGGCGTGGGCCAGCCGACGCTGCGCATCGAGAACATGACGGTGGGCGGCACCGCCTGACCAGTCCGGCGATGACGAAGACGGGACCCTGCGGGGTCCCGTTTTTCATGGAATCGCCCAACCTTACGGCCGCACTTCATACACCAGGTTGAACGGCGTCTGCGCCGCGCGGCGGAAACTGCTGAAGCCGGCCTGCTCAACCACTGCGCGCATGCGCGCCTCGCCCGCCTGCGCGCCCAGGCACAGGCCGACTTCCTGCGCGCGCGACGCCGGCGTGCAGATGAAGGTGGACGCGGAATAGAACACCCGGCCCAGCGGGTTCAGGTTCTGCTCCAGCGTGTCGTTGGCAAACGGTTCCACGATCATCCAGGCGCCATCGGCACGCAGGGTCTCGCGCACGTGGCGCGCCGCGCCGACCGGATCGCCCATGTCGTGCAGGCAGTCGAACACCGTCACCAGGTCATAGCCCTTGCCGTCGTAGTCCTTGGCGGTGGCCACTTCGAAGCGCACGCGCTCGGCCACGCCGGCGCGGCGCGCGGCTTCGGCGGCATGGCGCACCGAAGGCTCGTGGTAGTCGAAACCGACAAAGCGCGAGGCCGGATACGCCTGCGCCATGATGATGGTCGACGCGCCGTGGCCGCAGCCCACGTCCGCCACCGATGCGCCCGCCTTGAGCCGCGCCTCGATGCCGTCCAGCGCGGGAATCCATTCGGAGACCAGGTGCGCCGCGTAGCCGGGCCGGAAGAAGCGCTCGGTGCCGTGGAACAGCGCGGGATCGTGCTCGTGCCAGCCCAGCCCGCGGCCGTTGCGGAAGATATCGATCACCTTCGGGATGGCGCGGAACTGCGCCACCGCGATCTGGAACGCGCCCGGGATAAATGCGAGGCTGCCCTCCTGCGCCAGCGCATAGGCCTGCTCTTCGTTCAGGCTGAACTGCCCGGTGGCCGGGTCATAGTCGACGTAGCCGCTGGCCGCCTGTGCCGACAGCCATTCGCGCAGGTAGCGCACGTCGGTATGGGTCTTTGCCGCCAGCACTTCGGCGGTCATTGCTTTTTCCGCCATGGCCTTGTACAGGCCGAGTTCATCGCCCACCACCACGGTCGCGGCATGCATCACCGCGCCGATATCGTTGACGAATTTTTCCATGAAGGCATTCAGCCTCGCTTCATCGACGCTCATGATGCACCTCCCCGTGCTCACTGCTCCCCGGTTCCAATATAGCCCCCGGTCATGTCGGGGAAAGCCGAAAAGCAGCGGCGGGGCAAGGCTTGCGCGGCAAGACTGCAAGGCGCCAGGAGATCGGTGCGCCAGCACACCGCATGGCCTCGCCGACACTTGCCAACCCTGGCAAAAGGCGCTATAAAGATGCTTCGCCGCGCGACAGGCAACTGACGCACGCTGAAAATTGACCGGCCGGCGCGCAATTTCCTGCCTTTCTGCTACGCAGTGCAGCATAAATTCGGCGCCCACGACGATAATCGATTCAAGCTGACCCAAGCCAAAGCCTTTTTCCGCCATGTCCGCTAAGTTTTACTTTTACTTTTTTAGCGATCTCACACCGCTGGCGGATAGGGAGGGACGGCTGTAAGCAGCGCCCCGAATACAAAAAAAACCGCCAGCGACCCTGGCGGTTTTTTTATACCTGTTTGTTTCCCCACCCACTCACGACCTCACAAGAATCCCGGAGCCATCATGCTGAAGAACACCGACGACCTGCGCATTCGCGAACTCAAGGAACTGCTGCCGCCCGCGCACCTGATCCGCGAGTTCGGCTGCTCCGAACAGGCTTCGGACGTGATCTACGGCGCGCGCCAGGCCATGCACCGCATCCTGCACGGCATGGATGACCGCCTAATCGTCATCATCGGCCCGTGCTCGATCCACGATACCCGCGCCGCGCTGGACTACGCCAAGCTGCTCAAGGTCCAGCGCGACCGCTTCGCCGGCGAGCTGGAAGTGGTGATGCGCGTGTACTTCGAGAAGCCGCGCACCACGGTGGGCTGGAAGGGGCTGATCAACGATCCGCACATGGATGGCAGCTTCAAGATCAACGATGGCCTGCGCACCGCGCGCGAACTGCTGCTGAACATCAGCGAGATGGGCGTGCCGACCGGCACCGAGTACCTCGACATGATCAGCCCGCAGTACATCGCCGACCTGGTCAGCTGGGGCGCGATCGGCGCCCGCACCACCGAGTCGCAGGTGCACCGCGAACTCGCCTCCGGGCTGTCGTGCCCGGTGGGCTTCAAGAACGGCACCGACGGCAACGTCAAGATCGCGGTCGATGCGATCAAGGCCGCGTCGCAGCCGCACCATTTCCTGTCGGTGACCAAGGGCGGCCACTCGGCGATCGTGTCGACCTCAGGCAACGAGGACTGCCACGTGATCCTGCGCGGCGGCAAGACGCCCAACTACGACGCCGCCAGCGTGCAGGAAGCGTGCGACGCGATCGCCAAGGCCGGCCTGGCCTCGCGCCTGATGGTCGATGCCTCGCACGCCAACAGCAGCAAGCGGCATGAGAACCAGATCCCGGTGTGCGAAGACATCGGCCGCCAGATCGCCGGCGGCGACCAGCGCATCATCGGCGTGATGGTGGAATCGCACCTGGTGGCGGGCCGCCAGGACCACGTCCAGGGCCAGCCGGTCGAGGAACTGACCTACGGCCAGTCCGTGACCGATGCCTGCATCGGCTGGGACGACTCGGTCAAGGTGCTCGAGGGCCTGGCCGAGTCGGTGCGCCAGCGCCGGCTGGTGTCGGGCAGCGGCAACTGATAGCGCCGCGGGGCCCGGGCCCCGCGCTCGCGCATACAACAAAAAAGCCGCTTCCAGGGAAGCGGCTTTTCTGCACTGGCGCGGCGGCGGCCGCGCGTTCTTACTTCTTCAGCACCAGGTCGCCAGGCAGCGACTCGATGTAGGCGGCCATGTCCTTCAGCTCCTTGCGGGTGAACGGGCGCGGCTTGCCGTCCTTGTCGGTCACGGCCGGATTGGCGTTGACCTGGCCGGCCATGATGGCATTGGAGCGGCCCACCAGCGGGTTGCCCGACACCTGGTACGACGCCAGCGCGTGGTACAGGTAGTCGGCGTGCTGGCCCGCCAGCTTGGGGTAGTCCGGCGAGATCGGGGCGTTCATGCCCGCGCCGTGGCAGGCCACGCAGGCACCCTTTTCCACCAGCGCCTTGCCGGCGGCAAGGTCGGCGGCCGAGGCCGGCATCGCGGCAGCACCCAGCACGAGTGCGCCGAGCGCGAACGAAAGCGTCTTGAGCGTATTCATGTGGGGTCTCTTACTTGAGGGAATTGTTCTGCGTGCCGGCCTTCTGCTGCGAGTAGTAGGCCGCCACGTTGGCGATGTCCTGCTCGGTCAGCGTCGCGGCGATGCCGCGCATGGTCGGGTGCTTGCGCTCGCCCTTCTGGTAGGCCTTGAGCGCGTTCTCGATGTACTTGGCGCTCTGGCCGCCCAGCAGCGGCACTTCATAGATTTCGGGGAATGACGCACGGTAGCCCGGAATGCCGTGGCAGCCGATGCACATTGCAACCTTGTCCTTGGCAGCGTCTCCATTGCCCTTGACTTCCTGTGCCTGCGCGGCCGTTGCAGCCGCGCCCAGCACCACCATCGTGAGGAGCTTTTTCATTGTCTTTGCGGATTGGAAGTTAAACCGTGTGACCTGCCCTGCCGGGCGGAGACGGTTTCAGAATGCTGCTGCGGGGAAAACCAGGGCAGCCGGAGGGATTGCCGAGGTGCAACCCGCCAGACATGTCGCATCCGGTCTGTTGCCGGGATGTGGAACACCATTCTGGAACCACCTCTCGCAATCGCCGCGACCCGGAAGGGCCGCTGGGACTTCTGAACGCGGACTGCCGGATGCTGGGAGAACTGGACGTGGGGGCGCGTCAAACCGCCGCATTGTACCGCAGCCGGCACCTGCCAGTCCAGCAACCGGCCCGGGCCGCCGGTGGCCTGTCAGCGCGCCCCAACACGAACCGCAAAGGTCTTTTATACTGGCTGATCCCGGGAATCCGCACGACCGTTCGCGAATGCTGCCGCCAGCAGCGCGCGGGCGCCCTGCACCGGACCCTGTTTCCATAATGAAAGCGCGCATGACAGCGCGAAGAGACCGCGCCAAGCACGCCAACCCGGCCCTCGATCCGAGGCCGTCACCTCAGGTTGCCTCATGTCAAACATCGCCAACGCTTCCGCCCAAGCTTTCATCGCCCAGCAGGCCCGTTTCGAGGGCAGCGACCAGTATGTCGCCACCGACGACCTCAAGCTGGCCGTCAATGCCGCGCGCACGCTGCAGCGCCCGCTGCTGATCAAGGGCGAGCCCGGCACCGGCAAGACCATGCTGGCCGAGGAAGTCGCCGCCGCGCTGGGCATGCCGCTGCTGCAGTGGCATATCAAGTCGACCACCAAGGCGCAGCAGGGCCTGTACGAGTACGACGCGGTGTCGCGCCTGCGCGACTCGCAGCTGGGCGACGACCGCGTCCACGACATCCGCAACTACATCGTCAAGGGCGTGCTGTGGCAGGCCTTTGACGCCGACGAGCAGGTGGTTCTGCTGATCGACGAGATCGACAAGGCCGACATCGAATTCCCCAACGACCTGCTGCGCGAACTCGACCGCATGGAGTTCTACGTCTACGAGACGCGCGAACTGGTCAAGGCGAAGCACCGCCCGCTGGTGATCATCACCTCGAACAACGAGAAGGAGCTGCCCGACGCCTTCCTGCGCCGCTGCTTCTTCCACTACATCAAGTTCCCCGACGCCGACACCATGCAGCAGATCGTCGACGTGCACTACCCCGGCATCAAGCGCGAGCTGGTCGCCGCCGCCCTGGAATCGTTCTACGAGATGCGCAACCTGCCGGGCCTGAAGAAGAAGCCGTCCACGTCCGAACTGATCGACTGGCTCAAGCTGCTGATGGCCGAGGACATCCCGCCCGAAGCACTGAAGAGCCCGGACAAGAAGGCCGCGATCCCGCCGCTGCATGGCGCGCTGCTGAAGAACGAGCAGGACGTGCACCTGTTCGAGCGCCTGGTGTTCATGAACCGCGCCAACCGCTGAGGCATTGCCCGCCATGACTGCGTTCGTCAAACCCGTCACGCTGGTGGGCCGGCACGTCACGCTGGAGCCGCTGCGCGCCGAGCATGCCGAGGGCCTGCGCAACGCCTGCGCCGACGGCGAGCTGTGGAAGCTCTGGTACACCAGCGTGCCCGCGCCCGAGCGCATGGAGGCCGAGATCGCGCGGCGCCTGGCGCTGCAGGAACAGGGCTCGATGCTGCCGTTCGCGGTGCGCGATGCCGCCGGCGAGCTGGCGGGCATGACCACCTACATGAATATCGACGCAGCCCACCGGCGTGTGGAGATCGGCTCCACCTGGTATGCGCGCCGCGTCCAGCGCACGCCGCTGAACACGGAGTGCAAGCTGATGCTGCTGGGCCATGCCTTCGACCATCTCGACTGCATCGCCGTGGAGTTCCGCACGCACTGGATGAACCAGCAGAGCCGCGCCGCCATCGCGCGCCTGGGCGCCAGGCAGGACGGCGTGCTGCGCAACCACCAGCGCATGCCGGACGGCTCGTTGCGCGACACCGTGGTGTTCTCGATCATCGCCAGCGAATGGCCGGCGGTGCGGCAACACCTGCAATTCCAGCTCGACCGTCCGCGCTGAAGCGGCCGCCGACTGATAGCGAGGCATCATGCTGATCGATTTCTTCTTCTCGCTGCGCCACGCCAAGCTGCCGGTCTCGGTCAAGGAATACCTGACCATGCTGGAAGCGCTCAAGGCGCAGGTCATCTCGCCGTCCATCGACGAGTTCTACTACCTGTCGCGCATGACGCTGGTCAAGGACGAGAAGCACTTCGACAAGTTCGACCAGACCTTCGCCGCCTACTTCAAGGGCGTCGAGAGCCTGGTCGACTGGAAGTCCGACATCCCGCTCGACTGGCTGCAGAAGACGCTGGAGCGCGAACTCTCGCCCGAGGAAAAAGCCAAGATCGAGGCCATGGGCGGCCTCGACAAGCTGATGGAGCGCCTCAAGCAGCTGCTCGAGGAGCAGAAGGAAAAGCACGAGGGCGGCAACAAGTGGATCGGCACCGGCGGCACCTCGCCGTTCGGCCACGGCGGCTACAACCCCGAGGGCATCCGCATCGGCGGCCCGTCCAAGGGCAACCGCACCGCGATCAAGGTGTGGGAGACGCGCGCCTACAAGGACTATGACGACCAGGTCGAACTGGGCACGCGCAATATCAAGGTGGCGCTGCGCCGGCTGCGCCGCTTCGCGCGCGAAGGCGCCGACACCGAGCTGGACCTGGACGACACCATCCACTCCACCGCGGCCAACGCCGGCCTGCTCGACATCAAGCTGCGGCCCGAGCGCCACAACAAGGTCAAGGTGCTGATGCTGATGGACGTGGGCGGCTCGATGGACGACCACATCAAGCGCGTGGAAGAGCTGTTCTCGGCCACCAAGACTGAGTTCAAGCACCTGGAGTACTACTACTTCCACAACTGCCTGTACGACTACGTGTGGAAGAACAACCGCCGCCGCCACGCCGAGAAGCTGGCCACGTGGGACCTGCTGCACAAGTACACGCCCGACTACAAGATCATCTTCGTCGGCGACGCCACCATGAGCCCGTACGAGATCCTGCAGCCGGGCGGCTCGGTGGAGTACAACAACACCGAAGCCGGCGCGGTCTGGCTGAACCGGATGACCGAGCAGTTCCCGCACTTCGTCTGGCTCAACCCCGAGCCGGAAGGGCTGTGGCAGTACCGGCAGTCGATCACGGTCATCAACCAGCTGATGAAGGGACGGATGTATCCGGTGACGCTGGCCGGGCTGGAACAGGCGATGAAGGTGTTGTCGAAGTAAGGCAGCGCTGGCTGCTGAAGCGCGCAAGGGGCGGCATCGAGATGCCGCCCTTTTTTGTGCTCCGGCCTCAGCCCGGCCGCGCCAGGTCGGCCCCTTCCATCACCCATGCGCGGAACGTGCGCAGCGCCGGCAGGTGCTGCTTCTGCTCCGGATAGCACAGGTAATAGCCCTTCTTGGCCAGCACCTGGGCCGGATGCGCCACCACCAGCGCCCCTGTGGCCAGCTCTTCCTCGATCAGGCAGCGCGGGATCAGCGCGATGCCCAGACCCGACAGCGCGGCCTGCGTGAGCAGCGAGAACTGGTCGAAGCGCGCGCCGCTCCAGGCCTCGCGGGTCGGCACGCCCAGCGTGGCGAACCAGTCGGGCCAGGCTTCGGGCACGGTGGTGTGATGCAGCAGCGGATAGCGCAGCAAGGCAGCGGGCGTGGGCGCCACGCCGCCGGGCTCGGACGCCAGCAGGCCCGGGCGGCACACTGGCAGCACCTCGCGCCCGGTCATGTAGTCGGCCAGGCTGCCGGGCCAGACGCCGTCGCCGAAGCGGATCGCGGCGTCCAGGTCCGGCTCGGAAAAATCGTAGCCCTGCGCGTGCGGCACGAATTCCAGCTTCACCTCCGGATGGCGCGCGAAGAACTGCGGCAGGCGCGGAATCAGCCACTTGGCGCCCAGCGTCGGCATGCTGGCGATATGCAGCACGCCGCCCCGCCCCTGCCGCGCCATCAGCTCGACGGTGGCGGCCTCCAGCTCGTTCAGGCTGGGGCCGATGCGCTCCAGGTAGCGCTCGCCCGCGGTGGTCAGCATCAGGCGCTGGCGCACGCGCTGGAACAGCTCCACGCCCAGGTAAGCCTCCAGGCTGCGCACCTGCTTGCTGACCGCGCCTTGCGTGACATGCAGTTCACGCGCGGCTACGGTAAAACTGTTATGGCGTGCCGCGGCCTCAAAGGCCTGCAACTCGGTCAGCGACGGACATAAGCGTCGCATAAATCACCTCTACTTCACGACCAAATGGAATGAGCTAAGGATTTTATTTCGTTTGCGGCGCGCTTGCTCGGGCGCGCAGAATCGTGAAATCCACTTTATTCCTCCCCTCGCCCTGGATCCCCCCATGCAACGTCGCCATCTTCTCCGCCTCCTGGCCGCCGCTTCGGCCGCCGCCGCTGCCGGCATCTCCTTCAGCGCCATGGCCCAGGCCGGCTATCCGACCAAGCCGATCACGCTGGTGGTGCCCTTCCCCGCCGGCGGCACCACCGACATCGTCGCGCGCATCGTCGCCGACAAGCTCGGCCAGCAACTGGGCCAGGCCGTGGTGGTTGACAACCGCGGCGGCGCCGGCGGCAGCATCGGCACCGCTTTCCTGTCCAAGGCGGCGCCGGACGGCTACACGCTGGGCATTGCCACGGCCTCGACCCATGGCATCAATCCGGCGGTCTACCCGCGCCTGTCCTACGATGCAACCAAGGACTTCACCACCATCACCAACCTGGCCTCGGTGCCCAACGTGATGAGCATCAACCCGGCGGTCAAGGCCACCGACATGAAGTCCTTCATCGCGCTGGCGCAGTCGCAGCCCAACAAGCTGGCCTATGGCTCGGCGGGCAACGGCAGCGTCTCGCACATGATGGGGGAACTGTTCAAGATGAGCAGCAAGACCGAACTGCTGCACGTGCCCTACAAGGGCGTGGGCCCGGCGCTGAACGACGCGCTGGCCGGCCAGGTGCAGGTGCTGTTCGACAACCTGCCGTCGTCGCTGCCGTTCATTGAAGGCGGCAAGCTGCGTGCGCTCGCCGTGGCAGCGCCCAAGCGCGTGGCCGCGCTGCCCAACGTGCCGACCTTCGCCGAACTGGGCCTGGGCGAAGTCAACGACGCCGCCTGGTTCGGCCTGATCGCGCCGGCCAACCTGCCGGCGGATATCCAGACCAGGCTCCACACCGCCGCGGTCAAGGTGCTGGCACTGCCGGAAGTGAAGGCCAAGCTCGAGAAGCTGGGCGCGACCCCGGTAGGCGATACGCCGGCGCACTTTGCCGCCCAGATCAAGAGCGAAGTGGCCAAGAACAAGCGCGTGGCCGCCGCCGCCAAGATCTCGCTCGACTGACTTTACGGCAACACCATGACCGACACCGACCGAACCACCGCGGACAGTCCGTTCTATCTGTACCAGCCCGAGGGCGAGCCCGCCGCGCTGTTCCTGGACTCGCCGCACAGCGCGACGACCTACCCGACGGACTTCCGCCCCGACCCCGCGCTGCCGCTGCCGCTGCTGCGCCAGGCCGAAGACACCTTTGTCGACGAACTCTACGCCGGCGCCCCGGCGCGCGGCATCGCGCTGCTGTGCGCGGGCTTCCCGCGCAGCTACCTGGACGCCAACCGCGCGCTGGAAGAAATCGACGAAGCCCTGCTCGACGCTCCCTGGCCCGGCGCCAGGCAGGAGACCGCCAAGACCCGGCTGGGCAAGGGCCTGGTCTGGCGGGTGCTGGACACCGGCGAGGCCATCTACGACCGCAAGCTGAGCGTGGAAGAAGTGCAGGCGCGCATCAACCGCTGCTACCTGCCCTATTACGCGCAGCTGCAGAAGCTGGCCGACCGCGCCGTGGCCAGCCACGGCAGCGCCTGGCATATCAACTGCCATTCGATGCCGAGCCACGCCGCGCCATTCGCCACCGAGTTCCCGGGGCTGGAGCATCCGGATTTCGTGGTCGGCGACCGCGACGGCACCACCTGCGACAAGCGCTTCACCGACCGGGTCGAGGGCGTGCTCAAGGAGATGGGCTACGACGTCTGGCGCAACCACCCGTACAAGGGCGTGGAGATCGTGCGCGTGGTGGGCCAGCCCCAGGCCGGCTGCCACAGCCTGCAGCTGGAGGTCAACCGCAAGCTCTACATGGACGAGGTGGGCCTCACGCATACCGCGGGCTTTGCCAGGCTGCGCCATGACCTGAACCTGCTGCTCGACGAGCTGCTGCGCTTTACGCGCTCGATGCCGTCGCGCGTGGCCTGACCCGGGCCGGGGCTGCGCCACGCAGCCCCGCATAAGCTGCGGGTTCACCGCAGTTGTGCGAAACAGGGGATTCCTGCTAGCGCACAAGTCACTTGTTGCACGACATCATGCGTTAGAAGAATGGGTAACAAGATTTAGGAACTTTGTCAGATAGGTTTCCTCTATCATGGCATTCCTTTGCGAACCCATCTTGCCTGCCGGCCCTACGGCGCCGCGGGCAAACCCAAGAACGCACACACCGCTCACACCGTGATCCGACGAATCTCCGAACTGCTCGGCAGCCGGCTCCGCATGGTGGCTGCCGCAGTGGCCGGTGCGATCGCGCTGGCAGGCTGCGCCAATATGCCGGCCGAAGATGCCAGCGCCGGCCCGGCACCTGCCCCGGCACCCGCCGCCGCGCCCGCCCGACCTGCCGCCGCCCCGGCACCCGCCACTCCCACGCCACCCACCAAGACCGTCACCCTGCCCGACCGCGGCCGCGTCAGCCTGTCCGAGTACCGGACCCGTATGCGCGAACAACTGATGAAGACCGAGAACGCCACCAGCGACGTGGCGGACTGCGCCGCCCACGCCAGCTGGGTGGTGCCGCGCTCGGCCACCTACGATGCCCTGAAGATTCCCACCGGCGCGCTCGCAGCGGGACAGGCCACGACCGAGCCATGGAGCGGACGCTTCTCGCCGGGCAAGCAGGCCGTTCCGGTCAGCTCGGTGGTCACCTTCGCCGCCACCGCGCACAAGCGCCGCGGCAGCGACGACTGGCAGCCGGTGAAGGTGCGCTGCGGTTATGACGACGGGATGATGCTGGCGTATGAACTGCTGGACAGCGGCGGCGCCACCATCAGCGAACCGGCTGCCGCGCCGGCCGTGCCAACTGCTACGCGCACTTCGGCAAGCAAGAGCCGCAATGGGGCCAAGGGCAAGAGCACGGCATCGAAGTCAAGCAAGGCGTCGGCGTCCAGGTCGTCGAAGTCAACGAGCGCCAAGTCCACCTCCGGCTCGGCCAAGACGACCAGCAAGGCCAAGAAGAAGCAGTAACGCGATGGCGCCCGTGCGGGCGCTGGTTGTCTCCCCTCTCCCGCCTGCGGGAGAGGGGAGACAACCAGCAGCGTGCAACAGAGTCGCCAGCCTCAGCCCAGGTAGTCCAGGATCGCCTGCAGCATCGCCGTCCCCAGCAGCGCACTGCGCGCGCCATTCCAGCCGACCGCCGGATCCGGCAGGTCGGCATTGTCCTTGAACGGCATCTCCAGCGTCAGCGCCAGGCAGCCGAAGGTATGGCCGATGTACTTGGAGGCCAGCTTGAGCGCATCCGCGTTGTACTTGCTGGCCGCGTAGCCGTGCACATCCTGGAAATCCGGCGAAACCCGCTTGAAGGCCTCGATAAAGCGCTGCTGCTCGCGCCGGCGCGCCTCCGTAAAGCCCGGCAGCATCTCGCTGCCGGCGACGAAGTTGTACGGCAGTCCCTCGTCGCCATGGATGTCGAAGAACATGTCGCAGCCGCTGGCCTCGATGGCGCGGCGCACGTGGTAGACCTCCGGGCTGGTATCCGGGCTCGGCGCCATCCACTCGCGGTTCAGGTTGGCGCCGGCGGCGTTGGTGCGCAGGTTGCCGCGCGCCGAGCCGTCCGGGTTCATGTTCGGCACGATATGGAACACCGCGCGCTCCAGCAGCTTGCGCGCAACCGGGTCGCCCGCCCACATGCCGGTGCCGGTCAGGCGCTGCAGCACGCCTTCGACAAACCATTCGGCCATGCTCTCGCCCGGGTGCTGGCGCGCGATCATCCAGATGGTCTTCTTGCCGGGGCCGGGCTGGCCCAGCGTGACACGGGTCATGTCGCGCCCGTCCACGGTGCTGCCCAGGTGCGACAGCCGCGCCAGCGGCGAGCGCTGGCAGCTGGCCAGCAGCGACAGGTGGCGCTCATCCGGATACGGCTCGAAATACGCAAACCAGATGCTGTCGTGCTCGGGCGTGAATTCCACCGTCATCACCTGGCCGTCGAAGCGCGTCGGCACGCGGAACCAGTTGGCGCGGTCGTACGAAGCCACCGCGCGGTAGTCACGCCATCCGTCCGGGTAGGTGCAGTCGCCGGCGTTCAGGAAGTGCATCCGGCACGCCTGCCCCGCCGCGCCCTGCAGGCGGAAATGGAACCACTGGCGGAAGTCTGCGTGCGAGTCGGCGCGGATGCGCAGGCGGATATCGTCGGCGCGGTCGAGCGCCTCGACCTCGATGGCGCCGGAGTCGAATTGCGAAGAGATGTGCAAGGCGGCAGGCATGGCTGGCAGTCTCGTGGCGATGGGTTTCAGTCTTCGAGGCGGCGGCGGAACACCCAGCGGGTGGCATCCGAGGCCGCGGCGTCGAAGGCGTAGCCGTCTTCGGCAAAGCGCTTGAGCTTGTCCGGCTCGGTCACGCGCTGCGTCACGGCGTAGCGTGCCATGGTGCCGCGCGCGCGCTTGGCGTGGAACGAAATGATCTTGTAGCGGCCGCCCTTCCAGTCCTCGAACACCGGCGTGACGAGCCGGGCCTGCAGCACCTTGGGCCGCACCACCTTGAAATATTCTTCCGAGGCCAGGTTGACCAGCACCGGCGCGCCTTCCTGCCTGAGCGCGGCCATGTCGGCGTTGATCATCTGCGTGACATCGTCGCCCCAGAACGCGTACAGGTCCTTGCCGGCAACGTTGTCGAGGCGCGTGCCCATCTCCAGCCGGTAGGGCTGCATCCAGTCCAGCGGGCGCAGCACGCCGTACAGGCCGGACAGGATGCGCAGGTGCTTCTGCGCAAAGCCGAGGTCATCGGCCGACAGCGTCTTCGCGTCGAGGCCGTCGTAGACGTCGCCGTTGAAGGCCAGCACCGCCTGCTTGCTGTTGGCCGCGGTGAACTCCGGCGACCAGTCGCCGTAGCGCGTCACATTGAGCACCGCGAGCTTGTCGGAGATGTCCATCAGCGCGCCCACATCCTGCGGCGCCAGCTTGCGCAGGCGCTCGATCAGCGTGGCGGAACGGTCGATAAAGCGCGGCAGCGTATGGGTCTTGAGGCGCGGGGGAGTCTCGTAGTCCAGCGACTTGGCGGGAGACAAAACGATGAGCATGGCAAAATCGCGGCAGTAGCCAAGGACAAACAAGCCAAGATTGTAGCGAATGCGCCTCGACACCACCGCAACCACCCTCTTCGCCAGCCCCGCCGGCGTCACATCAGCGCCGCGCGTGGTGCTGGACTCCAACATCTGGGTGGACCTGCTGGTCTTCCGCGACCCGCATGTGGAGCCTATCCGCACCGCGCTGGAGGCCGGCACCATCGCCCCGGTGATCCGCGCCGACTGCCGCGAGGAACTGCGGCGGGTGCTGGCCTATCCGCAATTTGCCCGCTTTGACGTCGATATCGATGCCGCGCTGGCCACCGTCGACCGCCTCGCCAGCCTGGAAGCCGCGCCGCCGCAGGCCGACTACGACGCCATCCGCCTGCCGCGCTGCAAGGACACCGACGACCAGAAGTTCGTTGAGCTGGCGCATTTTGCCGGCGCCGCCTGCCTGGTATCGAAGGACAAGGCCGTGCTCAAGCTGCGCACCCGCCTGCGCCGCAGCAGCGGCGTGGAAGTGATGACGCCGCCGGCCTTCGGTGCCTGGCTGGCCGCGCTTGGCGCCGCCAGCGCCGCCGATCCGCTTTAGAATGTCGGCTCCCGGCGCCGCCTCCCCGGTGGCGCCGCACGCCTGATCGCAATCCCCACCGCATCGACACGTTCGCATCATGTCCGCAGACACCACCCACACCCAGTTGACGCCGTTGTCCCCGCCGCCCTCGCGCCTGCCCGCCGTCGGCACCACCATCTTCACCGTGATGTCCGCGCTGGCCACCGAGAAGAACGCCGTCAACCTGGGCCAGGGCTTCCCGGACTTCGACTGCGACCCCAGGATCGTCGATGCCGTGACCGCTGCCATGCGCGCCGGCCATAACCAGTACCCGCCGATGGCGGGCGTGCCGCGCCTGCGCCAGGCCATCGCCGCCAAGATCGCCAGCCTCTATGGCCACCAGTACAGCTGGGACACCGAGATCACCGTCACCGCCGGGGCCACCCAGGGCATCCTGACCGCGATCCTGTGCGCGGTGCATCCGGGCGACGAGGTGATCGTGCTGGAGCCGTGCTACGACAGCTACCTGCCCGCGATCGAGCTGGCCGGCGCCACCGCCGTGCCGGTCACGCTGGAAGCGCCGGAATTCCGCGTGCCCTTCGACAGGCTGGCCGCAGCGATCACGCCGCGCACGCGCATGATCCTGATCAACACGCCGCACAACCCCACCGGCACGATCCTGCGCGCGTCCGACATGGACCAGCTGGCGCAGATCCTGGCCGGCACCGACATCCTGCTGCTCTCGGACGAGGTCTACGAGCACATGGTCTACGACGGCCAGCAGCACGCCTCGGTCTCGCGCCATCCTGAGCTTGCGCGCCGCAGCTTCGTGATCTCGAGCTTCGGCAAGACCTATCACGTGACCGGCTGGAAGGTCGGCTACGTGGCTGCGCCGGCAGCGCTGATGGCCGAGTTCCGCAAGGTGCACCAGTTCAATGTGTTCACCGTGAACACGCCGGTGCAGCACGGCCTGGCCGACTACATGGCCGATCCCGCGCCCTACCTGCAGCTGTCGGCGTTCTACCAGGCCAAGCGCGACTTCTTCCGCGCCGGGCTGGCCAACAGCCGGTTCAAGCTGCTGCCGTCGGACGGCACCTACTTCCAGTGCGTCGACTACTCGGCCATTTCCGACCTGAGCGAGGCCGACTTCGCGATGTGGCTGACGCGCGAGATCGGCGTGGCCGCGATCCCGGTCTCGGCCTTCTACACGCAGCCGCGTGAATCGGGCGTGGTGCGTTTCTGCTTTGCCAAGAAGGAAGAGACGCTGGCGCTGGCGCTGGAGCGGCTGGCCAGGCTGTGATGAAAACAAAAACGCCCGCGATGAATTCGCGGGCGTTTTTCACACATGCGGCAGTTCAAGCCGCTTCGCTTACTACTTGCTGCGGCTCGCCATCAGCTCAAGATTGGCCTTGCGGTCGGCATTGACCTTCTGCACCGACTCACGCGCCGACAGCGTCTTTAGGTAGTCCTTGACCGGCAGGTCGGCCAGCAGGTCGGTGCCGTAGATGATCTTGGTGCACGACGACACCAGCGGCAGGTGTGCCGCGGCGGCGCAGTCGGCCAGCGTGAAGCTGTCGCCGGCGATATACGGCGAGAACTTCGCCAGCTTGGCGAAGGCCGGGACATAGCGCGTCAGCAGCTTGTGCTGGCGGTCCTTGACGCCGTCGCTGACCTTGCCGCCGAAGAACGCCTCGGGGTACAGCTCGCGCGCGGTCAGCTCCAGGTACAGTTCCATGAAGACGACGATCTCGCGCACCTTGGCGGCCTGGTACGGGTCGCCCGGCAGCAGCGGCGTCTGCGGATAGGCTGCCTCCACGTAGTCGACGATGGCTTCGGACTCGCACAGCGGCCCGGATTCGGTGATGATGTAGGGCACCTTGCCCGCGGGCGTGGCCGCCGGGTCGGTCTGGCCGATCCAGGCCAGCACCTCTTCGAACGGCACGTTCTTTTCCAGCAGCGCCAGCTTCACTTTGTTGTAGTAGTTGCTGGCGGCAAAACCGCAGAGCTTCAGCATGTCGTCTCTCTCCGTTATTGGAATGATCCCCGCATCGCACGGTGCGGATGTCGGGTGATTGTGGACCATCCGGGGTCTGCAGTGTACCGGCTGGCCGATCAGCGCACGCCGCCTGCCCCGCCAGACTGTTGCGGAAGGTGCAAAAAACGTACGATCGTGCTAATTTAACCACAACTTTTGGGGCAACTGATGAGCACTTTCACCATCGATACGCTGGGTATCGTCGGCACCGGCGCCATGGGCCGGGGCATCGCGCAGATCGCCGCGCAGGCGGGCCTGACCGTCAACCTGTACGACGCCAACCCGCAAGCCGTGGCCGCCGCGCGCCAGTACCTGCAGGACACGCTGGCCAAGCTCGCCGACAAGGGCAAGATCAGCGCCGCCGACGCCGAGGCCACGCTGGCCCGCGTCAAGCCCTGCGGCGCGCTGGAAGACCTGGCCGGCTGCGACATGGTGCTGGAAGCCATCGTCGAGAAGCTGGAGGTCAAGCGCGACCTGATCGCCAAGCTCGAAGCGGTCCTGCGTGAAGATGCCGTCATCGCCTCGAACACGTCTTCGCTGTCGATCACCGCGATCGCCGTGGGTGCGCAGCACCCGGGCCGCATCGCCGGCTACCACTTCTTCAACCCGGTGCCGCTGATGAAGGTGGTCGAGGTCATCGACGGCCTGTCGGGTAACCCCGCGGTGGGCGACGCGCTGATGGCGCTGTCGCGCCGCATGGGCCATACGCCGGTGCGGTGCAAGGACATGCCGGGCTTTATCGTCAACCATGCCGGCCGCGGCATGAATATCGAAGGCCTGAAGGTCGCGCAGGAAGGCGTGGCCGGATTTGCCGACATCGACAACATCATGCGCGAGCAGGCCGGCTTCCGCATGGGCCCGTTCGAGCTGATGGACCTGACCGGGCTGGACGTGTCGCACCCGGTGATGGAGTCGATCTACAACCAGTTCTACCAGGAACCGCGCTACCGCCCGTCGCCGATCACCGCGATCCGCGCGGTCGGCGGGCTGATCGGCCGCAAGGCCGGCGCCGGTTTCTATTCCTACGCCGATGGCCAGAAGCAAGTGCCGGCCGCCGCCGCGGTGCCGGGCGCGCGCCCGTCGAGCGTGTGGGTCAGCCACGCCAGCGAGCGCGGCCACGCCATGGTGACCAAGCTGCTGGGCGCGCTGGGCGTGACCCCGGAAGGCGGCAACAAGCCGTCGGCCGACGCGCTGATCATCGTCACCCCGCTGGGCCTGGACGCCACCACCAGCGCGCTGCAGCAGGGCCTGGACCCGGCCCGCACCGTTGCCATCGACACGCTGCTGCCGTTCGAGGCCACCAAGCGCCGCACGCTGATGACCACGCCGGCCACCAGCGCCGCCGCGCGTGATGCCGCGCACGGCCTGTTCGCCAGCGACGGCGTGCCGGTCACGGTCGTCCGTGATTCGGCCGGCTTTGTCGCGCAGCGCGTGCTCTGCTGCATCATCAATATCGCCAGCGATATCGCGCAGCAGCGCATCGCCACGCCGTCGGACATCGACCTCGCCGTCAACCTGGGCCTGGGCTATCCCAAGGGCCCGCTGGCGCTGGGCGATGCGGTCGGCCCGCAACTGGTGCTGGAGACGCTGCGCAACATGGAAGCGCTCACCGGCGACATGCGCTACCGCCCGAGCCCGTGGCTGTGGCGCCGTGCCGGCCTGGGCCTGTCGCTGCTGGCCGAAGAGCAGTAAGCCCGCCACGCCCCACCGACCGAGCCACGCCCATGCCCGCACAGTTGCTTTCCCACCGCGTCGATTCGACCCTGGTGCTGACCATCTCGAACCCCGAGGCACGCAATGCGCTGCACCCGGACATCTACGCGGCCTCGCAGCAGGCGCTGGATCAGGCCGCCGCCGATGACTCGGTGCGCGCGGTCATCATCACCGGCGCCGACGGCATTTTCTGCGCCGGCGGCAACCTCAACCGGCTGCTCGGCAACCGCAGCCAGCCGCAGGAGGTGCAGGCCGCCAGCATCGCCCTGCTGAACGGCTGGGTCGAGTCGCTGCACGCCTTTCCCAAGCCGATCATCGCGGCGGTGGAAGGCGCGGCCGCTGGCGCGGGCTTCTCGGTGGTGCTGGCGTGCGACTTCGTGGTGGCGGCCAGCAATGCCAAGTTCGTGATGGCCTATGTCTCCGTGGGGCTCACGCCCGACGGCGGCGGCTCGTATGAGATCGCACGCGCGCTGCCGCGGCCGCTGGCCAGCGAACTGATGATGGAAGGCAAGCCGATGGACGCGGCGCGGCTGGCGCAGTTCGGGCTGGTCAACCGCGTCACCGAGCCGGGCCAGGCCCTGGACGAGGCCCTGCGCCTGGCCGCTGGCCTTGCCCGCCAGTCGCCGCACGCCGTGGGCCGCATCAAGGCCCTGATCAACCACGCAGCCACGGCATCGCGCGCCGAACACCTGCTGGCCGAGCGCGACAGCTTCGTCGCCGCGCTGCACCACCCCGACGGCGGCGAAGGCATCAGCGCCTTCCTGGAAAAGCGCAAGCCGCAGTACCGCTGAAGCCGGGCGCCGGACGCCTGGCTTTACCCGAACGGCCAGCCCGCGACAGACAGGCATGCCGCACAATACAAGGAGACAACGCATGGAATTGCCGCCGTCCTCGCGTCGCCGCATCTACCTGATGCGGCATGGTGCCGTTTCATATTTCGACGAGGCCGGGCGCCCTGCCCTGCCCGAGATGGTGCCGCTGAACGAGACCGGCCGCATGCAGGCCACCGCCGCCGGCCGCGCCTTTGCCGCCGAACAGATCCGCTTCGACCGCGTCATCGTCAGCGGACTGCCGCGCACGGTGGAGACCGCGGAGCGCGTGCTGGCCGAGCTGCCGGAGATGGACGGCATCGTGCCTGAAGTCTGGCCCGCGCTGCAGGAGATCCGCGGCGGCGACCTGTCCGCGATTGCCGACCAGGACCTGCGCGACGCCTTCGTCGGCGCCTTCGAAGGCGAAGTCCCGGAACACAAGCGCTTCCTCAACGGCGAGACCATCGGCCAGTTCCTCGACCGCGTGCTGCCCGCGCTGGAGCGCCTGCGCGCCGATCCCGACTGGGACACCGCGCTGATGGTGCTGCACGGCGGCACCAACCGCGCCATCCTGTCGCAGGCCATCACCTGCGGGCGGCGCGTGTTCTTCGGCTCGCTGCTGCAGACCGCGGGCTGCATCAATGTGCTCGACATGGGCGACGGCCCGCTCGACTGGGTGGTGCGCATGACCAACTACTCGCCGCCCACGCCCGTGCACAGCGGCACGCGCCACACCACCATGGAAGTGCTGCTGCACCAGTATTTGCGCGGACGCCAGCCGCAGGGCTGAGCGCGCCGCGGACTTGATCGAATCCCAACCGATACCGAACAGAAAACCAACGGAGACAGCATGACCAGCAACGTATCGCACTTCGAGGGCACGCGCCCGGTGGCGGACCAGCAGCGCTTCGACACCGACGCGCTGGAAGCCTGGATGCGCCGGCACGTGGAGGGCTTTGCCGGCCCGCTGACCGTGGAGCAGTTCAAGGGCGGCCAGTCCAACCCGACCTTCAAGCTGGTCACGCCGGGCCAGACCTACGTGATGCGCGCCAAGCCCGGCCCCAAGAGCAAGCTGCTGCCTTCGGCGCACGCGATCGAGCGCGAATACCGCGTGATGGCCGCGCTGGCCGGCAGCGACGTGCCGGTGGCGCGCATGTACGCGCTGTGCGAGGACGAGTCCGTGATCGGGCGCGCCTTCTACATCATGGAGTTCGTCGCCGGCCGCGTGCTGTGGGACCAGTCGCTGCCGGGCATGAGCACCGCCGAGCGCAGCGCCATCTACGACGAGATGAACCGCGTCATCGCCGCGCTGCACACGGTCGACTACAACGCCATCGGCCTGGGCGACTACGGCAAGCCCGGCAACTACTTCCAGCGCCAGATCGAGCGCTGGACCAAGCAGTACAAGCTGTCCGAGACCGAATCGATCCCGTCGATGGACGCGCTGATGGACTGGCTGCCGCAGCATATCCCGCAGGAAGACGCCGACCTGACCTCGATCGTGCACGGCGACTACCGGCTCGACAACCTGATGTTCCACCCGACCGAGCCGCGCGTGCTGGCGGTGCTGGACTGGGAACTGTCCACGCTGGGCCACCCGATGGCCGACTTCAGCTATCACTGCATGAGCTGGCATATCGCCCCGGGCCAGTTCCGCGGCATTGCCGGCGTTGACTTCGCCGCGCTGGGCATCCCGGACGAAGCCAGCTACCGCCGCCTGTACGAGCAGCGCACCGGCCGCCCGATCACCGGCGACTGGAACTTCTACCTGGCCTTCAGCATGTTCCGCATCGCCGGCATCCTGCAGGGGATCATGAAGCGCGTGGTGGACGGCACCGCGTCGTCGGCGCAGGCGCTGGACGCAGGCAAGCGCGCGCGGCCGATGGCGGAGATGGGGTGGCAGTACGCACAGAAGGCGAAGGGCTGACGCGGCAACTGCTGCAGCAAAAGAAGACGGGCGCCGAGGCGCCCGTTTTTCATCTGCATCGCACGGCGCTCAATCCCCCAGCGCCACCCCTTCCCGCCGCGGGTCCGCACCACCGGCCCACACCACCTTGCCGTCAGGCCCCTGCTTGCGCATGATCGCCTGCGTGCCGCTGGTCATCTCGATCTCGGCCACCTGGTGGCCGCGCTGCTGCAGTGCCTGCACCAGGCCCGGCGAGACCAGCCCCTTCTCCACCTCGGTCGGGCCGTTGCGGCTGCCGAAGTTGCCCATGCCGATGGCGGCCTGCACGTCCATGTTCCAGTCCAGCATGCCGACCAGGGTCTTGGACACATACTCGATGATCTGCGAGCCGCCCGGCGAACCGACCGTGGCGACCAGCTGGCCGCTCTCGCGGTCAAACACCAGTGTCGGCGCCATCGACGAGCGCGGCCGCTTGCCCGGCTGCACGCGGTTGGCCACCGGCTTGCCGTTCTCGCTCGGCACGAAGGAGAAATCGGTCAGCTGGTTGTTCAGCATGAAGCCGCGCACCATCAGATGGGAGCCGAAGTACGACTCGATCGTGGTGGTCATTGAAATCGCCCCGCCGCGGCCATCGACCGC
Source organism: Cupriavidus sp. FW305-46 (assembly GCF_058787075.1). NCBI lineage: Bacteria > Pseudomonadati > Pseudomonadota > Betaproteobacteria > Burkholderiales > Burkholderiaceae > Cupriavidus > Cupriavidus sp. FW305-46. Next base: position 66,422 of record NZ_JBYSZI010000024.1, on the reverse strand, counting down.
AACGATCTGCGAGGTGGAAACGCGCGGCGGTGAACGGTCGGGCGCGTAGGCCATCGCCGTGCCCGGCGGCACCCCCGGCTGGGCCTTGCCCATGCTCTTGTCGCCGATCAGCTCCGCGCGTGTGGCAAGGTAGGACGGGCTGACCAGGCCGGTCACGTTGACCGGCACGAAGTCGGCATCGGCCACGTACAGGCCACGGTCGGCGTAGGCCAGGCGGTCGGCTTCGGAGATCGCGTGGACCGCGTCGGGATTGGCCTCCATCACCGCCGGCGTGTTCACGCCCTGCGGCTTGAGCGCGGCCAGCGCGTACTTGGGATTCTTGGTCTCGAGCGCCTGCAGCGTGCCCAGGATCTGCGCGATGGCGATGCCGCCCGACGACGGCGGCGGCATGCCGCAGATCTTCCAGCGCTTGTAGTCGGTACAGACCGGCACGCGCTGCTTGGCCCGGTAGCTGCCCAGGTCAGCCAGCGACAGCGAGCCGGCATTGCTGCCGCCGTTGACCTTGGCGACGATATCGCGCGCGATCGGACCGTTGTAGAGCACGCCGGCACCGCGCCGGGCGACATCGCGCAGGGTCTGCGCCAGCTTCGGGTTCTTCAGCACCGTGCCGGCCGGCTTGGGCTTGCCCTGTGCATCCAGGAAGTAGGCGGCCATCTCCGGCGAATTGGCCAGGAACTTGTCAGCCGCCACCTGCGTGTACAGCCGCTGCGAGATCGGGAAGCCCTTCTCGGCCAGGTCGATGGCGGGCTGGAACAGCTTGGCCCACGGCAGGCGGCCGTGCTTCTGGTGCGCCATTTCCAGCGCGCGCATCACGCCGGGCGTGCCGACGGAGCGTCCCCCGATCTGGGCCTCGCTGAACTCCATGGGCTTGCCATCGGGACGCAGGAACAGGTTTTCGGTGGCGCCGGCAGGGGCGGTCTCGCGGCCGTCGAAGGCCTGAACGTTCTTGCCGTCCCAGTACATGATGAAGGCGCCGCCGCCGATGCCGGTGGCCTGCGGCTCGACCAGCGTCAGCACGGCCTGCATCGCGATGGCGGCGTCGATGGCCGAGCCGCCCTGGCGCAGGATGGCGCGCCCGGCCTCGCTCGCCAGCGGGTTGGCCGCGGCAGCCATGTGGCGCTGCGCGTAGACGGTGGACATGCCCGGGCGATACCCGGAAGCAACTTCCGGGGCCGGCGGCATCGCGGCAGGCGGTGTCGTGGCCGACGGCGCGGCCGGTGCTGCGGGCGCGGCGGCCCCTCCGCCCTGGGTACCACAAGCACCGAGCAGCGCCGTCAGGGCAAGGGCCAGCGCGCCGCGCCACGCCATCGAAGAGAGGTCAGGGTGAGCCATGCGATATCTCCTGGGGAAGGATCAAACGATTGTAGTGGCGATCGGAGCATCCTGGGGCAAGAAAGTCTGACTGCCGCCACATGAGGGAGCCACATCCAGGTGCAAAAAAATTCTCCCGGCTTAACCCCGATCCCTCGCCAGCACCGTTTCATCGACAGGCCGTCATGACCGGGGACCCGCCCCGCGGCCGCTCAGGAGAACAATATGCAACTTCGCGCACCGGCCGTCATTTCCAGTCTTGCCGCCGCCCTGGCGCTGTCGGCCTGCGGCGGGCATTCGCCGTCGCTTCCCCCGGAAGTGGCCCAGCCTGTGCCGGCGCCCGCGGCCCCGGCGCCCACGCACGACCACGCCGCCAAGGCTGGCCAGGTGGCACCCGCCATGGAAATGCACGCCATCGCCCCGCGCGCCCCGCTGGCGATGCCCTACCACCTGCCGCCGCCGGCGCCAGCCGAGCGCGAACGCTACGGCGCCATCGAGGAAAACGGCGTCAGGCTGGTGGCGCAGGCGCCGGTATCCACCTTCAGCATCGATGTCGATACCGGCAGCTACAGCAATATGCGCCGCATGCTCAATGCCGGGCGCATGCCGCCGGCCGATGCGGTGCGCGTGGAAGAGTTGCTGAACTACTTCCCCTATGACTATGCCCAGCCCGCCGACGGCCGCCCGTTCGCCGTGCATGCCGCGCTGGCGCCCGCGCCCTGGCACCCGGCCAATGTGCTGCTGCGCATCGGCATCAAGGGCAAGGACATGGCCAGCGCCGCGCTGCCGCCCGCCAACCTGGTATTCCTGGTGGATGTGTCGGGATCGATGAATTCGCCGGACAAGCTGCCGCTGCTGAAGTCCTCGCTCAAGCTGCTGGTGCACAAGCTGCGGCCGCAGGACCGCATCACGCTGGTCACCTATGCCAGCGGCACGCGCGTGGCGCTGCCACCCACGCCGGGCAGCGACAAGACCGCCATCAGCGCCGCCATCGACCAGCTCGTGGCCGGGGGCAGCACCGCCGGCGCCAGCGGCATCGCGCTGGCCTACCAGGCCGCGCAGCAGAGCTTTATCGCCGGCGGCATCAACCGCGTGCTGCTGGCCACCGACGGCGACTTCAACGTGGGCGTGACCGACTTCCGGCAACTCAAGAGCATGGTGGAAGAGAAGCGCAGGTCGGGCGTGTCGCTGTCCACGCTCGGCTTCGGCACCGGCAACTACAACGAGCAGCTGATGGAGCAGCTGGCCGATGCCGGCGACGGCGCCTATTCGTATATCGACAACCTGATGGAAGGCAACAAGGTGCTGGTCAGCGAGATCAGCTCGACCCTGGCCACCATCGCGCGCGACGTGAAGATCCAGGTGGAATTCAATCCGGCCACGGTGAAGGAGTATCGCCTGATCGGCTACGAGAACCGCATGCTGGCGCGCGAGGACTTCAACAACGACAAGGTCGATGCCGGCGATATCGGCGCGGGCCACACCGTGACGGCGCTGTATGAACTGACGCTGGCCGGCCAGGCCGGGCTGGTCGATCCGCTGCGCTACCAGCCGGCCGCACCCGCGCCGGGGCGCGACGGCGAGCTCGCGCACATCAAGCTGCGCTACAAGCTGCCCGCCGCCAGCACCAGCCAGTTGATGGACATCACCGTCGCGCGGCAGGCCATCCGCCCGCTGGCGCAAGGCGATGACGACTTCCGCTTTGCCGCGGCGGTGGCTGGTTTCGGCCAGGTGCTGCGCGGCGGCAAGTTCACCGGCGACTGGCGCTACGCCGATGCCCACGCGCTGGCCCAGGGCGCCCGCGGCACCGACCGCTTCGGCTATCGGGGCGAGTTCCTCAAGCTGGTGGACCTGGCACAGAGCCTGGCCACGGCCAGTCCGGCCGGCGCCACCAGCGGCGGGCCGGCCGAGCGTGCGGCACGCTGACACCAGCCCGGGCGGCCGCGAGCCGGCGCAAGGCGGCGCGGCAGGCTGTCGCGCCGCCTTGCGCTCTCCTATACTCGGGCGCATGCAGGCACCCGACTCCGTCCCTTCCGCCGCGCCCGCAGCCGCCACGCCCGGCGCCGCGCTGTCGGCGCTGCCCGACCACGACCTGATGCTGCTGGTGGCGGGCGGCATCATCGAGCAGCCAGTCACCGAGCTGTTCCGCCGCCATAACGCCGGCCTCTACAACTACGTGGCCTGGCTATGCCAGGGCAACCGTGGCGAAGCGGAGGACATCGCGCAGAAGACCTGGGTCAAGCTGATGACCCGCTGCGGCGACTACCAGCCGGGCGCGGCGTTCCGCACCTTCCTGTTCCAGATCGCGCGCAATACCTGGCTCGACCAGGTGCGCAGCGCCGATGCGCGCCAGCGCGAAGCGCTGGACGACCAGCCAGCGGAGATGCCGGCCGACGACCTGTCGCCGGAAGCGGAGCTGCAGTTGCGCCAGCACGCGCACCACGTGCACCGCGCGCTGCTGCAGCTGCCCGTCGCCCAGCGCGAGGTGGTGGTGCTGCGCTTCTTCAGCGACATGAGCGTCGAAGAGATTGCGCAGATGCTCGGCGAGAAGTTCGAGACGGTGAAGAGCCGGCTGCGCTATGCGTTCGCGCGCCTGCGCGCAGACCTGGCCGGCAACGTGCCGGGCTCGCAGGAGACGCCGTCGTGAGCGCGGCCGACCGCTTTATCGACGGCAAGGACCGGCTTTCAGCACTGCTGCGGGACCTGCCCGCCTACGCGCCGTCCGCTGCGCTGGCAGAGTCGGTGCACGCGGCCGCACGTGCGGCACAACAGGAGGCGGATCGCCAACGGGCCGGCGCGGCGGCCCTGCCCTTCGCCGCGCCGCCAACACTGGCCACGGCGGTGCTGGAAGAAGCCGCGCGCCTGCATGCGGCGCAGGCCACGCGACGCGATGCGCTGCTTGCGCGCGTGGCGTCAGGCGAGCCCGCAGCGGATATCCTGGGTGCCCCGGTCGGTGCCGCTGCCAGCGCGTGGCTGCAGGCACAGGCGGAGGCGGCAACACCGGCACAGGCAACACGGACAGCGGCGCAAGCCATGGCAGCGCGCGCCGCGCGCGCGCGGCGCTGGTGGCGCTCGCTGGGACTCGTGGCCAGCGTTGCGGCAGTGGCCGGGCTGACCACCAGTATCGTGCTGCGGCAGATCGATGACGGCGCCCTGCTGCCGGCATCGGCGCCTGAACAGGTGTCCGCCCCGGCCGCGGCACCCGCCGCAGAGATGGCAGCAGCGCCCGCACCGCAAGCTGCGGCGGAGTCCGGGACGGCCGCGCCGGCAAACCCGCCGGCCGCGAAAGCTGCCCCGGCCCCGCGGCGGGAAGAGCGCCCTGCCCCGGCGCACGCCGGGCAGCGCAGCCGCGCGCCGGCGGCGGCCGGGGGCACGGCACCACGCGAGGCCACCACGCCACCACCACCGCAGGCGACCGAAAGCTTGTCCGCCCAGGCGCCGGCCGTGGCCGCCGCACCGGCCGCTCCCGCGTATCCGGCCATGGCAGAGGCGGCCCCGCCGCCGGCAATGCCGGCACCCGCGGCACCGCCGGCGGCCGCGCCGCGGGCAGACTTCGCGCGCAAGGCCGCGCCACCGATGGCGGCCGCACGCGCCCCCGCGGCGGACACCGCATCAGGCATGGTCGTGTCGATCCAGGACGACCCCGCCGCCACGGCCGCGCGCATGCCGGCGGCGGCATCGGTCACGCTGCTGGCGGCCGAACCGGACAGTGAGGCAATCAGGGAATGGGCAGGACGGCTGTGGCAATCGATGCGGGCGGCGCAACGCCCGCCGGTGCCATTTGCCGTGCAGGCCGACCGCACGCTGGCCCCGGGCCAGGTGCGCATCGAGCTGCGGCACGGCGCGCCGCAATGAGCGCGCCGCTGTGCTGGTGAGTGCGGGTCAGCGCGTGGTGAACGACCAGCTCAGGTCCACCGGCTGTGAACCCAGCCGGCCGGTGACGCGCACGCTGTAGCGCTGCTGGCTGGCCAGCGGCGCCACCGGCGTGCAGATCGCCAGGCCGCGTGCGGCGCTGGAGAGGCCCGACGAGCGGCTGTCGACCTTGAGGCAGTTGACGTTGTTGCCTTGCGCGTCGGTGATGACGAAGTTGTCGGCATCGAACTGCAGCGAGGTGTTGATGGCCTGCAGCGATACCGGATAGCCCACGGTCTTGCCCTCGTAGCCCGGCGCGGGATTGGGGCTTTCCGAGTTGACCCAGCTGGCCGGCACGTCGGCCTGGCCGTTGTACGGATAGGCCACCATCTGGTTGTCGCTGCCGCCCTTCGATGCATCGGCCAGGTCGATGGTCTGGTAGTAGCTGGCCGAGGTGCCGCTGCCATCAGGGCCCACGCGCTCGGCAAAGCCGCTGCCGGCCGAGCCGTAGCTGCCCAGCAGCGCGGCGCGGTGGAACGGCGCGTTGACCAGGTCCGACACCAGCGCGTCCTTGGGCGACATCGACAGCTGCGCATTGGCAACCGAAGTCCAGCGGTTGGCACCGGCCACCACTTCCGCGGTGGCGTTGGTCGGATAGGCGGCCTGGATGCGCTCATTGGGCGTGGCGCCGGTATAGCCCGGCTTGCCGCTGGTCTCGTCGTGGGTCAGCGTGGCGTTGGCCAGCATGTAGGCAGTGTGGTTCTGCGCCACGGTATTGAGCGGATCGCGTGCCGCCAGCGGCGGCAGGCCCACCTGCTCGCGCCGATAGTTGGCGTAGCACAGGCCGGCGCTGCGCGGCTCTTCCAGCACGCGGTAATTGCTGACCGCACTGCCGCGCGCCGGCAGCAGCGAGATGCCGCCGCCCGCCGCGGGTGCCGGCGCCGTGCCGCTGACGGTATAGCAGGCACCTGCAGTGACAGGCGTGCCGGAACTCGGGCCGGAAGGCGCGCTGGCCGGCCCGCTCGCTTGCGATGCGCCCGACGAAGCAGCGCCGTCGCCGCCATCGCCACCACCGCCGCCACATGCGGACAGCGCCAGCGCCGCGGCGGCGCAAAGGGTGGTCAGGGCGAGCGTGGTGCGCCGCGCGCGTCGCGGCGGCATGGATTGGTGATCAGCAAGCAAGCGTTTCCCGGTCATCGTTCTGAATCGTCGTGGTCATCGGAGGAAGGAACCTGCCCCGGGGGATCCGCAGGCGCGGACAGCCGGCGCGGCAACTATCGCCAGCACCGTGCGGACACGGGCTCGCGGCGGCGGCGCCGGGGGCAGAAAGACCGGACGATGGTATGGGCGCGGACCGGGAGGGTCTAGCCCATGAACAATTCCTTACGTGTGACCCGCGCGCGCCGCACCGGGGCGCCGCGGGGGTCGCTTGCGGTGCCCGCCGTGCGGGCGCGGAGGCACTTAGCTGGCGGAGGCTACGTCGGCCATGCCGGTGCCGAGCGCGGCCATCACCGCCATCAGCTGCTCGCGCAGCCAGCGGTTGGCACCGTCGTTTTCGCCGCCCGCATGCCAGTACAGGTGCAGTTCCAGCGAAGGCACCTTGAACGGCAGCGACAGCAGGCGGTTGGCATAGGGCTCATTGGCGATGCGCGCATAGCGCAGCGGCAGCGTGGCCAGCAGGTCGGTGCAGCTGACCACGCGGCACGCGGCCGCGTAGTGCTGGCAACGCAGGCGCACGCGCCGCGTCAGGCCCATGCGGTGCAGGGCCTGGTCTTCCAGGCCGGCACCGCGGCGGCGCGACGACACGTGCACATGCTCGGCCGCGAGGTAGCGCTCGAGCGTCAGCTCCTTCTTCACCAGCGGATGGTCGCGCCGCGCCAGCACCACCATCGGATCGGCCATGAACGGCGCGTGGTGGATGGCGGGCGAGACCGGCAGCAGGATGTCCAGCGCGGCGTCCAGCGTGCCGGCCAGCAGCTCGGATTCCATCTCGCGGCGGTCGAAGCGGATCGCGGCAATCTCCACCTGCGGCGCCATCGCAGTGACGCGCGCCATCAGCGGCGGCAGCAGCGTGGATTCCAGCGCGTCGCGCATGCCGATGGTGAAACGCCGCACGGTATTGGTGGGATCGAAGTGCGGCGTATCCTGCAGCGTGCGCGCGAACGATTGCAGCGCGCTGCGCACCTCGGCGGCCAGCGAGCGCGCCAGCGGCGTGGGCGCCATGCCCTGCCCGCGCCGCTCGAACAGCGGGTCGTCGAACAGCGTGCGCAGCCGGCCCAGCGCATGGCTGACCGCGGGCTGCGTCAGGTTGAGCTGGCGCGCGGCCGCGGTGATGCTGCCTTCGCTGTAGATGGCGTCGAACACCACGAAGAGATTCAGGTCGATGCGGGAGAGCTGCATGCCGGGGATTCTGTCACGGAATGCAGGGAATTGATACTGGCAAATCCAGAAAATTCATTTTTCTTATTACCAGCTTTCAGATAGAGTGCATTCCATCGGCCCATGCCGCACTGATGCCGAGGCCTGCCGAGGCCAACGAGGCGCCGCCGCCCACCCCGGCGTCCACTGATTCCGTAGCGAGGAGACCACATGGATTTCGAATACAGCCCGAAGGTCAAGGAAATGCAGGCCAAGCTGCTGGCCTTCTTCGACCAGCACATCTACCCGAACGAAAAGCGTTTCGCCGCGGAGATCGACGCCAACCGCCGCGCCGGCAACGCCTGGGTGCCGACCAAGGTGATCGAGGAACTGAAGCCGCTGGCACGCGCGGCCGGCCTGTGGAACCTGTTCCTGCCGCGCTCGCCGCGCGCCCCGCAGGGCCTGTCGAACCTGGAATACGCCACGCTGTGCGAAATCATGGGCCGGGTGCCCTGGTCGGCCGAGGTCTTCAACTGCGCGGCCCCCGACACCGGCAACATGGAGACGCTGGAGCGCTATGCCTCCGAGGAACTGAAGGACAAGTGGCTCGAGCCGCTGCTGGCCGGCGAGATCCGCTCAGCCTTCCTGATGACCGAGCCGGCGGTGGCCTCGTCGGACGCGACCAATATCGAATGCCGCATCGAGCGCGACGGCGACCACTACGTGATCAACGGCACCAAGTGGTGGTCGTCGGGCGCGGGCGACCCGCGCTGCAAGGTCTACATCGTGATGGGCAAGACCAATCCCGACGCCGGCCGCCATGAGCAGCAGTCGATGATCGTGGTGCCGGCCGATACCCCGGGCATCACCATCAAGCGCTTCCTGCCGGTGTTCGGCTACGACGACGCGCCGCACGGCCATATGGAGATCGAGCTGAAGAACGTGCGCGTGCCGGCCTCGAACATCCTGCTGGGCGAAGGCCGCGGCTTCGAGATCGCGCAGGGCCGCCTGGGCCCGGGCCGCATCCACCACTGCATGCGCAGCATCGGCGTGGCCGAGCGCGCGCTGGAACTGATGTGCAAGCGCGCACTGTCGCGCGTGGCCTTCGGCAAGCCGGTGTCCAGCCAGGGCGTGACGCAGGAACGCATCGCCGAAGCCCGCTGCGAGATCGAGATGGCGCGCCTGCTGACGCTCAAGGCCGCGTACATGATGGACACCGTGGGCAACAAGGTGGCCAAGGCCGAGATCGCCATGATCAAGGTGATCGCCCCCAACGTGGCGCTGAAGGTGATCGACTGGGCCATCCAGGTCCATGGCGCCGCCGGCGTCTCCAGCGACTTCCCGCTGGCCAACTGGTGGGCGCACCAGCGCACGCTGCGCCTGGCCGACGGCCCGGACGAGGTGCACCGCAACGCCATTGCCAAGCTGGAGCTGGCCAAGCACATGAACCTGAATCCGGACGACATCAGGATGCCGGTGGCACGCGGGTTCTGACCGCCTGGCAACGCCGCGGGGCTTCGGCCCTGCCGGCAGTATGGAAAACGCGCAGCCAGTCTGCGCGTTTTTTTCTTCTGTGCTTAAATCGCCCGGTTCGCCACGTCAGTGGTTGATGTGGCCATCCCCAACGATCGCAGCCAGGAGATCTTTTGCGATGATCGACGTCTACACCTGGGCCACGCCCAACGGCCACAAAGTCCACATCATGCTGGAAGAATGCGGCCTGGAGTACAAGGTCCATCCGATCAACATCGGCGCCGGCGACCAGTTCGGCGAGGACTTCCTGAAGATCAGCCCCAACAACAAGATCCCGGCCATCGTCGACCCCGACGGCCCGGACGGCAAGCCGATCTCGCTGTTCGAATCGGGCGCCATCCTGCTCTACCTGGCCGGCAAGACCGGCAAGTTCCTGCCCGCGGACGTGCGCGGCAAGTACGAGGCGCTGCAGTGGCTGATGTTCCAGATGGGCGGCGTGGGCCCGATGCTGGGCCAGGCACACCACTTCCGCATGTACGCGCCCGAGAAGATCGAGTACGCGGTCAACCGCTACACCAACGAGGCCAGGCGCCTGTATGGCGTGATCGACACGCAGTTGTCAAAGCACGCCTACCTCGCCGGCGAGCAGTACACCATCGCCGACATCGCCACCTTCCCGTGGCTGCGCAGCTGGCAGAACCAGGGCGTGAACCTGGACGACTACCCGAACCTGAAGCGCTGGTTCAACGAGATCGCCGAGCGCCCCGCGGTCAAGCGCGGCGTGGAAGTGCTGGCCAGCGCGCGCAAGGCGCTGCAGGACGACAAGGCGCGCGAGGTCCTGTTCGGCGCCACGCAATACAAGCGGCACTGAGCACGGCACTGCGGCGGCCGGGGCGCTGGCCCCGGCTGACCCGCCTGGTATCAGACCGGCGCCAGCGCGTGGCACGCAATCGCATACCCGTCCGCGCGCCGTCCGCCGCGCGCCGCAACACCAACCTCGACGTCATCGCCCGGCCCGAAGCAGCACAGCAGGCCGGTGCCCGGCAACAGCACGTCGAGCCGGCATGACTCGTGCGGGTCCGGCGCGTAGAGCGTGCCGGGCTGCAGGAAGGCCATGTCTCCACCGGCCCGCACCAGCGCGCCATGCCAGTGCAGGCCGATGGCGCCGCGGTAGCACAGCGCCCAGCTCAGCCCGCGCGCCTGCAGCCGCTGCGCCCAGTCATCGCCCGACTGGTCCAGCTGGATGAACTCCGGCCGCATGCCCTGCTCCGGCTGCGGGCCCTCTGCCCGTACCTCCTCTGCCGGCAACACGTGCATCCCCGCCACCCCCTCGGCGCCATTGGCCCCGACCGCGGCAATGCCGCCCAGCGCGCAGTGCCACCCGCCCGCAGGCAGCACCACCGGCCGCGAGGCATCGGCCGGCCCTTGCGGCACGGTGCGCACCAGGATGGAGTCGACCATCGCCTGCACCTGCATCGGCACGCCTGGCGCAGGCGCAAACAGCTCGCCGCCGCCCATCAGCAGGCAGCCGCGCCCGGGCGACCACAGCCGCAGGCCCCCGCGCAGGCAGCCCCACCATTCATGGCAGTCCGCGGCAAATTCAGCCTGGGTCTCGCCGGCGCAGAGAAAGACGTAGTCGCAGGTGCTGCCGAGGCCGGCAGCAGCGGCAAGCAAGCGTGACTGGAACCCGGGAATGAAGTCCGACGGCGCGTGGCGGTCGGCATGGAGGGCGCGCATCCGCGCCTCGAACAGCGTGAAGATCTGCATGGCAATCCCCCTGCAGGGCGACAGGCCGCAAGGCGGCTGTCCGCGCAGCTCGGCGCACGCATGACAGCGTTGCGCGCAGCATTGCGCAGTGGCCCGTTTGGCTCGGCCATGCAGGCCGTCCGGTTGATGCCATCGTGTCGCGCCATTTTGCCTGGCGCACCCCTCAATTTGCGGGTCGGACACCGATAGTGAGGAAGAGGATAAGTTGTCGTGGCCTCAAGGTCAAACCCTTAGCCTCAGACCACTCCGAACCTTTCACGACCCCATGACTTCTCGAAATCTCAGACTATTCGGATTGCATCTTGCCTGGCTACGCAAGCAGCGGGGCTGGTCCCAGGAAACCCTGTCGCTTGAGAGCGGGCTGTCGCGCTCATACCTGAGCGGCATCGAAAGCGGCAAGCGCAACCTGGCGCTCGCCAACATCTGCAGGCTGGCCGAGACGCTCGCCGTGCCAACTCCAGAGATGCTCGACTTCAGCCGCCATGACGCCAGCCAGCTGCAGGTGGAACAATCGCGCGCGCCCTTCGGCAACCGCCAGCGCGCGGCGATCGAGGCCACCGTGCGCCATATGGCGGAGCTGACCGAGCCCGAGCTGAACCTGGTGGCCGCGGTGGCGCGGGCGCTGGCGGGCAAGGGCAGCTTCCGCCCGTCGCTGACTCACGCCACCAACGCCGCGCCCGATGCCAAGGGCGACAGCGCAGACTAGACGCCCAGCATGCCCTGCCGTTCGATAAAGCGGATCACCTCGTCCAGGCCCTGCCCGGACTTGACGCTGCCCATCACGAACGGCCGGGCGCCGCGCATCTTGCGCGCATCGCTCTCCATCACTTCCAGCGATGCCCCGACGTATGGCGCCAGGTCCGTCTTGTTGATCACCAGCAAGTCGGACTTGGTAATGCCCGGCCCACCCTTTCTCGGAATCTTCTCACCGCCGGCTACGTCGATGACGTAGATCGTCAAATCAGAAAGTTCTGGGCTGAAGGTGGCAGCGAGGTTGTCGCCGCCGGACTCGATGAAGACCACGTCAGCATCCGGGAAGCGCGCCAGCATGCGGTCCACCGCCTCCAGGTTGATCGAGGCGTCCTCGCGGATCGCGGTGTGCGGACATCCGCCCGTTTCCACGCCCATGATGCGTTCCGCCGGCAACGCGCCGGAGATCGTCAAGAGGCGCTGGTCTTCCTTGGTGTAGATGTCGTTGGTGATGGCAACCAGGTCGTAGCGGTCGCGCATCGCCTTGCACAGCATTTCCAGCAGCGTGGTCTTGCCGGAGCCAACCGGGCCGCCGACGCCGACGCGCAGCGGAGGGTTCTTCTTGGTACGGGCCTGGGTCATGGTGCGGTATGGGTTCAGGATCGGAACAGCCGGGAGTACTGCGTTTCGTGGCGCGCGGAAAGCAGGCCCAGCATCGGGGAAAAGGTGGAGAGTTGCGGCGGCGTGGCGTCGGCGCGGCGCGCGGCTTCATCGACCGTGTCGAGCACCGCGCCGTGCAGGCGCCGCAGCATGTGCTGCCCCGCCACCTGGCCCAGCGGCACCGCCTTGATCGCCGCGGCGACCTGGTTCTCGGCCCAGTTGAAGCAATAGGCGGCGAGGCCGTCGCGCGCCTCGACCTGCAGCGCCACGCATGCCGCAGTGAACGCCGTCGGCAGGCACACCGGCGACAGCGCCGCCAGCGTCTCGCGCAGCACGGGCGCGCCCCACTCCATCTGCGCAATCAGCCTGGACAGCGACCAGCCCATCTGCTCGGTCTCAAGCCGCAACTCGGAAGTCTCGCGCGTGGCGCGGAACCAGTCGCTCCATGTCCGCACCTGCGCGGCATCGCCCGCTTTCCAGCAGCGATGCAGCAGCAGCCACAACGGCGCTTCGCATTGCGCCTGCACATGCAGCAGGTTGTCGCGGATCCATCGTTCTGCGCTCGGCGCATCGTGCACGCTGCCACAATCGATCGCAGCCTCCAGGCCTTGCGAATAGCTGAAGCCGCCGATCGGCAGCGATGGCGATGCCAGGTGCAGCAGCGAGATCAGTTGGGGCAGGCCGGTCATGGCACGCAATCAATGCTTGTGTCCGCAATGCTCGTCGTGGACATGGTGCGGATCACCGTGATCGTGGGAATGACCCTGTCCATGCGAATGCCCGTGCTCGTGCCCATGATGCTCATGAAACACCGCCTGCGCCGCCGCATAGTCCTCCGCAAACGTCGCATCGTGCCCATGCCTGTGCCCGCCGCCATAAGCCCCCGCCTCCGGCTCGAACGGCAGCTCGGCACGTTCGGCGCGCACGCCCAGCCGTTGCAGCATGTCCGCCAGCACCGCGTCGTATTCCAGCCGCAGGTAGTCGCGCCCGATCTCCACCGGCGTATGGCGGTTGCCAAGGTGATAGGCCGCGCGCATCAGCGCATGCGGGTCTTCCGCGCGCACTTCCAGCACCGCCTCGGCAGCGGCCTGCACTTCCACGAAGCTGCCGTCTTCGGCCACCAACAGGTCGCCGCCGCGCAGCACGGTGCCGCGCGGCAGGAACAGCGCGGCTTCGTCGCCGTTGTCGAGCACCGCGCGCAGGCGGCTCTTGCTGCGTTCGGCGAAGGGCAGGACCAGCTTGGGCGAGCGGCGCACCAGCACGGGCGCGATGCCGTGCGGGGCGCTCAGGAGTTTGTCGATCTTCAGCATGGGCGATGCGGGGCGCGGGCCCCGGCCAGTCAGAACAGGAAATAGCGCTGCGCCATGGGCAGCTCGGTGGCGGGCTCGCAGGTCAGCAACTGGCCGTCGGCAACGACCTGGTAGGTCTCCGGATCGACCGTGACGTGCGGTTGCCAGTCATTGTGCACCATGTCGCGCTTGCTTACCGTGCGCGTGCCGCGCACCGCCGACAGCGTCTTGGCCAGCCCGTAGCGCTCGCCGATGCCGGCCGCCAGCGCCGCCTGCGACACAAAGGTCAGCGACGAACGGTGCAGCGCCCCGCCGGCCGAAGCAAACATTGGCCGGTAGTGCACCGGCTGCGGCGTCGGGATCGACGCATTGGGATCGCCCATCGCGGCCGCGGCAATCATGCCGCCCTTCAGGATCAGGCTGGGCTTGACGCCGAAGAACGCCGGACGCCACAACACCAGGTCGGCCCACTTGCCGACTTCAACCGAGCCCACTTCATGGGCAATGCCATGCGTCAGCGCCGGGTTGATGGTGTACTTGGCGACATAGCGCTTGACGCGGAAGTTGTCGTGCCCGCCGCGCGCATCGTTGGGATCGCCCGGCAGCTTGCCGCGCTGCAGCGCCATCTTGTGCGCGGTCTGCCAGGTGCGGATGATGACCTCGCCGACGCGCCCCATCGCCTGCGAGTCGCTGGAGATCATCGAGAACGCGCCCAGGTCGTGCAGGATGTCTTCGGCGGCGATGGTCTCGCGGCGGATGCGGCTTTCGGCAAAGGCGATGTCCTCGGCAATCGACGGGTCCAGGTGGTGGCACACCATCAGCATGTCGAGGTGCTCGTCCAGCGTGTTGACCGTGTACGGGCGCGTCGGGTTGGTCGACGACGGCAGCACGTTGGCCTCGCCGCACACCTTGATGATGTCGGGCGCATGGCCGCCGCCTGCGCCTTCGGTGTGGTACGTATGGATGGTGCGGCCCTTGAAGGCGGCGATGGTCGCTTCAACGAAGCCGGCTTCGTTGAGCGTGTCGGTATGGATCGCCACCTGGGTGTCGGTTGCGTCCGCCACCGACAGGCAGGTGTCGATCGCCGCCGGCGTGGTGCCCCAGTCCTCGTGCAGCTTCAGGCCGATGGCGCCCGCTTCCACCTGCTCCAGGAGCGGCCCCTGCTGGCTGGCGTTGCCCTTGCCCAGCAGGCCGATATTCATCGGGTAGGCATCGGCCGCCTGCAGCATGCGCTCCATGTACCACGGCCCAGGCGTCACGGTGGTGGCGAAGGTGCCGGTGGCCGGCCCGGTGCCGCCGCCGATCATGGTGGTGACACCGCTCATCAGCGCTTCTTCGATCTGCTGCGGGCAGATGAAGTGGATATGACTGTCGATGCCGCCTGCGGTGACGATCATGCCCTCGCCCGCGATCACCTCGGTGCCCGGCCCGACCACGATGGTGACGCCCGGCTGGATATCCGGATTGCCGGCCTTGCCGATCGCCGCGATGCGCCCGCCCTTCAGGCCGATATCGGCCTTGACGATGCCCCAGTGGTCAACGATCAGCGCATTGGTGATGACGGTGTCGACGCAGTCCTTCGCCATGCGCTGGCTCTGCCCCATGCCGTCGCGGATCACCTTGCCGCCGCCGAACTTCACTTCCTCGCCATAGATGGTGAAGTCTTTCTCGACTTCGATGATGAGCCCGGTATCGGCCAGCCGCAGGCGGTCACCGGTGGTCGGGCCGAACATCTCGGCATAGGCCTGCCTGGAGATCTTTGCCATCACAGCGCTCCCATGATCTTGCCGTTGAAGCCATAGACGATGCGGTCGCCGTCCAGCGCCACCAGTTCCACCGTGCGCGTCTGGCCGGGCTCAAAGCGCACCGCGGTGCCGGCGGCAATATTCAGCCGGAAGCCGCGCGCGGTTTCGCGGTCAAAGGCCAGCGCCGCATTGGTCTCGTAGAAATGGAAGTGCGAGCCGACCTGGATCGGCCGGTCGCCGGTATTGGCCACCGTCACGCTGACCGTGGCGCGGCCGGCATTCAGTTCGATCTCGCCGTCGGCGGGCATCAGTTCACCGGGGATCATGACGATTCTCCTCAGGCCGCCAGCAGGCTGGCGCCATACAGCGCCACGCCGGCACCCGCCGCGCGGGCCAGCCAGCCGGCATGGCGGCGCAGCAACGCGCCGGCGCCGATGCCCAGCAGGTGCAGCGCCATGGTGGCGGCCGCAAACCCGCCTACGTATGCGAGTACCGCAGGCAGCGCGCCCGCAGTGGCGGGCAGTTCGGCCCCGTGGGCGTAGCCGTGGAAGATGGCAAAGCCGCCGACCAGCAGCGTACCGGCCCACGCCGGCAGCTTCGCGCGCAGCGCCAGCAGCAACCCGATCACCAGCAACGAGGCCGAGATCATCGGTTCGACTGCGGGCAGCGCCACACCGGACAGGCCGATTGCAGCCCCCACCAGCATCAGCGCCACGAAGGCCAGCGGCAGGCGCAGGGTGTCGGCGGCCGAGCGGGCAATCAATGCGCTCCACACGCCCACCGCCGCCATCGCCAGCAAATGGTCGGCGCCGGTGAAGGGGTGCGCCAGGCCGGCCCACAGGCTGGCGCTGACGGTGGCGGCATCGTGGCCGGGATGCGCCAGCGCGGCGCCGGCGGCAACGGTCAGGGAAGTGCCCAGGGCAAGGCGCAGGCAGGCGGTACGGTTCATGTCGGCTCTCGGGTTGGTCTTGTTATCGCGGTCCAGAATCGGAATCGGTCATGCTCAGACAATGGGATGGTGGACGGTCACCAGCTTGGTGCCATCCGGAAAGGTGGCCTCCACCTGGATCTCGGGGATCATCTCGGCCACGCCATCCATCACGTCCTCGCGGCCCAGCACGGTGGTGCCCTCATGCATCAGCTCGGCCACGGTGCGGCCATCGCGCGCGCCTTCCATGATGGCGGCGGTGATCAGCGCCACCGCTTCCGGGTAGTTCAGCTTCAGCCCGCGTGCCTTGCGCCGCTCGGCCAGCAGCGCGGCGGTGAAGATCAGCAGCTTGTCTTTCTCTCGCGGCGTCAGTTCCATCTCTTGTTCCTGGTTTCCTGTGTTCGGTTGTCTCTGTTGGCGGCCTACGTGGCCCACAGCCGCAGCGGCCGCGCCGCGACACCGTGGATCGGCATGCGCAGCGCCTGCCAGCTGTCGACCATGACGTGGCGCACGGCTTCCATGTGCCGGCCCAGCACGCGCAGCAGCAGCATCGACTGGCCGTTGGCGGCCAGGCAGGTCACGCCGGCGCGCAGCTCCGGCGTATAAGGCAGCTGTTCGGCCAGGGCTTCGGCCAGTTCCTGCGTCGCGCCCTCGCCTACCGCCCACAGCGTGCCCAGCACATTGAGTCCATCGAGGCCGGCTACCGCGGTGCGCAGCGGCGACTCGGCTTCAAGATGCGATTGCTCGATCCACAACGCGCGTTCGCCCGTGCCGATGCGGGTATCCAGCCACAGCGCGCCGCTGGCCCACTGCTCGCCCGATGCCTGCCGGCCCAGCACCACCGCATCCCAGCCGATCGCGCTGCCGCCGGGCGCGACGTCGAGCACGGTCGAAATCCGCGCACGGGCGTCGTCGAAGACGATGTTCTCCTGCGGCAGCCAGTCCAGCCGCGCGCCTGCGCCCACCGTCAGGCGCACATGCTGCGCCGCCTCGCGGCCGAGCGACTTGTACCACTTGGTGGCACCCGGCGTGGCCAGCACGGCGTGCGCGCCAGCCTCCACCGTCACGTCGATATCCAGGCTGTCGCCGCCTGCCACGCCCGCTGGTGGATGCAGGATCACCGCATGGCAGATGCCGCCTTCCGGGTACAGCGGCTTCTGCACCAGCAGCGGCCCCTGGTGGCGCCGCTCGGTCAGCGCGGTGCGTTCGCCGCGCTGCGCAAAGCGCAGCCGCAGGGTCGCCTGCCATGCGGCGGGCACGGTGAGCGATGAAGGAAGATCGGGATGGCGCATGGCAAGGACAGCCGGCGGAGGCGCGCGCGCAATGGCGGGAATTGCAAGCAATCATAGCGCGCTGCCTGGCTTCGCGTAAGCAGCGTATGACCCACAAATCCCGGCGCTGCCGCGCAGCCGCCCTACACGGCGATCAACTCCCGCACGCCGTCCTGCTCCATGCTGGCGCCGGCACCCCGCGCCACCACTTCGCCGCGGCTCATCACGACATAGTGGTCGGCAATATGCCGCGCGAACTCGTAGTACTGCTCGACCAGCAGCACCGTCATGCCGAACTCGTCGACCAGCAGGCGCAGCGCCCGGCCGATGTCCTGGATGATGGAAGGCTGGATGCCCTCGGTGGGTTCGTCCAGGATCAGCAGGCCCGGCTCGCTCATCAGCGCGCGCCCGATCGCCAGTTGCTGTTGCTGGCCGCCGGATAGGTCGCCGCCGCGGCGCAGCCGCATGGTGCGCAGCACCGGGAACAACTGGTAGATCCGGTCCGGCACGCCTGAAGGCCGCGCCCGGCTGGCGGCGCCGATCAGCAGGTTTTCTTCCACCGTCAGCCGCGGGAAGATCTCCCGGCCCTGCGGCACATAGGCCAGCCCGGCGGACACGCGCTCATATGGCGCCTTCTTCTCCAGCGCCTGCCCTTCCCATTGGATGCTGCCGCTGCGCGTGGGCACCACGCCCATCAGGCACTTGAGCAGCGTACTCTTGCCCACGCCGTTGCGGCCCAGCAGCGTGGTCAGCTTGCCGGCGGGCACGTCGAAACTGACATTGCGCAGGATATGGCTACCGCCGTAGAACTGGTTCAGTGCATTGACCTGCAGCATGCTTATCTTCCCAGGTAGGATTCGATCACGCGCTCATCGCGCTTGACGCTGTCGAGCGTGCCTTCGGCCAGCACGCTGCCCTCGGCCAGCACCGTGACCTGGCCGGCATCGCCCGCGAGCGCTGCGACGAACTCCATGTCGTGCTCGACCACCATCATCGAGCAGCTGCCGCGCAGGCCATTGAGCAGCGCCGCCAGCTGCATGGTCTCTTCATCGGTCATGCCGGCCACCGGCTCGTCCAGCAACAGCAGCTGCGGCTGCTGCATCAGCAGCATGCCGATCTCCAGGCGCTGCTTCTGCCCGTGCGACAGCAGCCCGGCGGGCCGGTAGGCCTCGGCCTCCAGTCCGGTCAGCGCCAGCGTTTCCTCGATGCGGCGATGCCCCTCGGCCGTCAGCCGCGCGCGCAGCGACGACCACCAGCGCTTGTCGGCCTTCATCGCCAGTTCCAGGTTCTCCCACACCGCGTGCTGCTCGAACACCGTCGGCTTCTGGAACTTGCGGCCGATGCCGACCTGCGCGATGCGCGGCTCGGTCATCCGCATCAGGTCGATGGTCTGGCCCAGGAACACGCGCCCGCTGACATTGGCATTGCGCGGCCCGGTCTTGCCGGTGATGACATCCATCATCGTGGTCTTGCCGGCCCCGTTGGGGCCGATCACGCAGCGCAGCTCGCCATGGTCGATCGACAAGGTCAGCTTGTTCAGCGCGCGGAAGCCGTCGAACTGCACCGTCAGGTCTTCCAGGTACAGGATCGGCCCGTGCGAGACGTCGATGGTGCCGGGTTCGACGATGCGGCCCAGGCCGGTGGCGTCGCCGCTTTCGGCCTGGCCGTGCTGGAGTGCGGCATTCATGCTTCACCTCCGGTGCGTCCTGCCACGGCGGGCGCGGAAACAGGGTCTGCAGCGGCTGGTGGTATGGCCGCGCGCCGCTCGCGCAGCCGGTTCCACAGCCCGGTCACGCCATCGGGCAGGTACAAGGTCACCAGCACGAACATCGCGCCCAGCAGGAACAGCCAGTATTCGGCAAAGTGGGCGGTGAACAGGGTCTTGGCACCATTGACCAGGAACGCGCCGATCACCGGCCCGATCAGCGTGCCGCGCCCGCCCACGGCGACCCACACCGCCATCTCGATCGAATTGCCGGGCGACATCTCGCCGGGGTTGATGATGCCCACCTGCGGCACGTACAGCGCCCCCGCGATGCCGCACAGCACCGCCGAGAAGGTCCACACGAAGAGCTTGTAGCCCAGCGGGTTGTAGCCGGAGAACATCACCCGCATCTCGGCATCGCGCACCGCGGTGACCACGCGCCCGAGCTTGGACGTGACGATGTAGCGGCAGGCGATGAAGCCCGCCAGCAGCGCCAGGAAGGTCAGCACGAACAGCGCCGTGCGCGTCTGCGGCGCCGCAATCGCAAAGCCGGCAATGCGCTTGAAGTCCGTGAAGCCGTTGTTGCCGCCGAAGCCGGTCTCGTTGCGGAAGAACAGCAGCATCGCCGCATACGTCATCGCCTGCGTGATGATCGACAGGTACACGCCCTTGATGCGCGAGCGGAACGCGAAGAAGCCGAACAGCCAGGCCAGCACGCCCGGCACCAGCACCACCAGCAGCAGCGCATAGCCGAGGTGCTCGGTGCCGTGCCAGAACCACGGCAGCTCCTTCCAGTCGAGGAACACCATGAAGTCCGGCAGTTCGCTCTTGTACACGCCCTCGCGCCCGATCGATCGCATCAGGTACATGCCCATGGCGTAGCCGCCCAGCGCGAAGAACAGCCCGTGGCCCAGGCTCAGGATGCCGCAGTAGCCCCACACCAGGTCCAGCGCGATCGCCGCCAGCGCAAAGCACATGATCTTGCCGACCAGCGTCAGCGCATAAGCCGACAGGTGCAGCGGATGCCCCTCCGGCAACACCAGCGCACACACCGGCACGCCGATGCCGACGATCACCACCAGCGCCGCAAGCACCAGCCAGCCGCGCGGCGAGAACAGCGCCTGCCGCTCCGGCACCGCTAGCCGGAACGCGGTGGCGGAAGAATTCGATTGGACTCGCTGCATCATGCCTCCGCGCTGCGCCCCTTGAGCGCGAAAAGTCCCTGCGGCCGCTTCTGGATGAACAGCACGATCAGCACCAGGACAAAGATCTTGGCCAGCACCGCGCCGTAGAAGGGCTCGATGAACTTGTTGATGATGCCCAGCCCGAAGGCGCCGACGATGGTGCCGGCCAGCTGCCCGACGCCGCCCAGCACCACCACCATGAACGAATCGATGATGTAGGCCTGGCCCAGGTCGGGGCCGACATTGCCGATCTGCGACAGCGCGCAGCCGCCCAGCCCGGCAATGCCGGCGCCGAAGGCAAAGGCGTAGCTGTCGACCTTCCAGGTGCGCACGCCGACGCAGGCCGCCATGGTGCGGTTCTGCGTGGTGGCGCGCACGAACAGCCCCAGCCGCGTGCGGTTCAGCACCGCCCACGCCACCGCCACCACCGCCAGCGCGAACAGGATGATGACAATGCGGTTGTACGGGATCACCAGGCCCGGCATCCATTCGATGCCGCCGCTCATCCACGCCGGGTTGGCCACTTCCACGTTCTGCGCGCCGAACAGCGTGCGCACCGCCTGCATCAGCAGCAGGCTCACGCCGAAGGTGGCCAGCAGCGTTTCCAGCGGGCGGCCGTACAGGTGGCGCAGCACCAGCCGCTCCAGCACGAAGCCCACCAGCGCGGCGGCCAGGAACGAGGCCGGCAGCGCCGCCGGCAGGTACCAGTCGAACGCACCCGGCGCGTAGGCGCGGAACAGCGACTGCACCACGTAGGTGGCATAGGCGCCGATCATCAGGAATTCACCGTGCGCCATGTTGATGACGCCGATCAGGCCATAGGTGATGGCCAGCCCGAGCGCGGCCAGCAGCAGCACGCTGCCCAGGCTCAGGCCGGCGAACAGGTTGCCGATCAGCTCGGCGCGGCGCTGGTCGCTGCGCAGCGTGTCCAGCGCCTGCTGCGCGGCCAGGCGCACGTCGGCATCGGGCTCGCGGTAGTTGCCGGCGCTGTCGCGCTCCACCAGCGGCGCCAGCTTCTGGCGGCTCTGCGGGTTGCTGTCGCTGCCGAGGATGCGGATGGCTTCAAGCCGCGCGTCATGCGCTGCGGGGTCGGCCGGCTCGGCCAGCACCAGGTTGGCCCAGATCACGTCCAGGCTGGTGCGCAGGCCGGCATCGGCCTCGTTCTTGCGCGCGGCTTCGACCGCGGCGCGCGAGGCGCTCTCGGGCTGGTCGCGCAGCGTGGCGATGGCCTGCGCGCGCACCGCGATATCGGGCGACTGCAGCAGCAGGCTGCTGGCGGCGCTGTCGACCAGCGCGCGCAGGCTGTTGTTCAGGGTCAGGGATTCGAGCTCGTCGGCTTTCACCGCGACCGGCTTGCCGGTAATGGCATCGACGGTCTTGCCGCCATCCTGGCGCACCATGCCGACCGACGGCGCATATTGCAGCGCGTCGTCCTGCAAGGCCTTCAGGATCGGACCGGCCTGTTCCGGCGAGGCCTTGGCCAGCGCGGTCAGCGCCGCGGTCTTGGCATCGAAGTCGTCTTCGGCCAGCGGCTTCAGCTCGGCCTGCGTCAGCGCCGCGGCCCACGGCGCAGCCGCCAGCAGCAGCGCCGCCAGCAGGGCGTGCAGCCATGGCAGGATGGAAACGGATAAGGGATTGCGCATAGGTGCTGGCGAGTTGCGGAATGAGTGTTTGGGGAGAAGGCAGGTGTCCATGACGAAGCGAGTGCCATCTGGCTGGCAAGCGCCTGCCCTCTCCCCCAGCCCCTCTCCCGCAAGCGGGAGAGGGGAGCCAACCGGCAGCGGGTGGCCCGGCTTGCTTACATCACCTTGTCCGGCTTGCCTTCGTTACCCGCGATGAACGGGCTCCACGGCTGCGCGCGCACCGCCTTCGGCGTCTTCCACACCACCGAGAACTGGCCGTCGCCCTTCACTTCGCCGATCATCACCGGCTTGTACAGGTGGTGGTTCTCGCCCATGGTCAGCGTGAAGCCGTCCGGTGCCTTGAAGGTCTGGCCGTACATGGCGGCGCGCACCTTGTTGGTGTCGGTGGTGCCGGCCTTCTTCACGGCCTGCGCCCACATATGGATGCCCACGTAGGTGGCTTCCATCGGGTCGTTGGTCACACGCTTGTCGCCGCCGGGCAGGTTGTTGGCCTTGACCCATGCCGCCCACTGCTTGCGAAAGGCGTCGTTCTCGGGGTTCTTGACCGACATGAAGTAATTCCATGCGGCCAGGTGGCCCACCAGCGGCTTGGTATCGATGCCGCGCAGTTCCTCCTCACCCACCGAGAACGCCACCACCGGCACGTCCTTGGCCTTCAGCCCGGCGTTGCCAAGCTCCTTGTAGAACGGCACGTTGGAGTCGCCGTTGATGGTGGAGATCACCGCGGTCTTGCCGCCCTGCGAGAACTTCTTGATATTGGCGACGATGGTCTGGTAGTCGCTGTGGCCAAATGGGGTGTAGACCTCTTCGATGTCCTTGTCGGCCACGCCCTTGCTCTTCAGGAAGGCGCGCAGGATCTTGTTGGTGGTGCGCGGGTAGACGTAGTCCGTGCCCAGCAGGAAGAAGCGCTTGGCGCCGCCGCCTTCCTTGCTCATCAGGTATTCCACCGCCGGAATGGCCTGCTGGTTGGGCGCTGCACCGGTGTAGAAGACGTTCTTCGACATCTCTTCGCCTTCATACTGCACCGGGTAGAACAGCAGCGAGTTCAGCTCTTCGTAGACCGGCAGCACGGATTTGCGCGACACCGAGGTCCAGCAGCCGAAGGTCACCGCGACCTTGTCCTTGGTGATCAGCTGGCGCGCCTTTTCCGCGAACAGCGGCCAGTTCGAGGCGGGATCCACCACCACCGGCTCCAGCTTGCGCCCCAGCACGCCGCCGCTCTTGTTGATCTCGTCGATGGTCATCAGGGCCACGTCCTTCAGCGACGTCTCCGAAATGGCCATGGTGCCGGACAGCGAGTGCAGGATACCGACCTTGATCGGTTCCTTGGACTGCGCCATGGCCAGCGGGCTGGTACCGATCATTGCCGCGGCGGCTATCGCCGACAGCTTCAGCATGTCACGTCGTTGCATTTGCAGCTCCCGTTTATGGTGTTAGTCAGGGACTACGCTCCCCGGGTGATGCTTCTGCAACTAGCGTGCCATGGAGGCAGGCCGCCTGATACCCACCGCACCCCCGGCAGATGGCGTGCTGGCGCGGCGCGCAGGCGCTGCCGCCGCCCACGATCGCGCATCCGCACCAGAACAGTGCGGGCGGCGCACGCACCACTCCCGTGCATCTGCGCAATTCCGTGCGGGCGGCATGCGCAAGGCACCAGGCGCTGCGCGTCCCCGCACCAAGGCCGGGCGTCATGCCCCAAGGCAGGCGACGGGCAAAAAAAACGGGGCCCCTTGCAGGGCCCCGCTCTCGATGCCAGGACGTTGGTCCTTACATCACCATCATGTTGGCATTCAGGTTGTGCATGATCCACAGCGAACCCGCCACCACGATCACCAGGATCAGCGCCGTGAACAGCAGCGCGATCACGTTGCTGCGCTGCTCGGACGACGTGTCCAGGTGCAGGAAGTACTTCAGGTGGACCAGGATCTGGACCGCGGCCATGCCGAGGATGATCCAGAGGATGGTGCCCTTGTCCATGCTGCCGTCCATCACGAGCTTGAACGGGACCACGGTCAGGATCACGGCCAGGATGAAGCCGATTGCGTACGACTTGAAGCTGGCGTGGGTGTCATGACCCGCGTGCGAGTCGTGCGAATCGTGGGCGCCGTGCGCCGCCGGTGCGTTGTGTTGTGCCATCACAGATGTCCCATCAGGTAGACCACGGTAAACACGCCGATCCAGACCACGTCCAGGAAGTGCCAGAACAGCGACAGGCACATCAGGCGCTTGCTCAGGGTCGGGGTGATGCCCTTCTTCGACAGTTGCCACATCAGCACGATCATCCACAGCATGCCGCTGGCGACGTGCAGGCCGTGGGTGCCGACCAGCGTGAAGAACGACGACAGGAACGCGCTGCGGCCCGGGCCGGCGCCTTCGGCGATCAGGTGATGGAATTCGTTGATTTCCATCGCCATGAATGCCGCGCCCAGCAGGAACGTGATGCCGAGCCACACCTGCACGCGGCTCAGGCTGCGGTTCTGCAGCGAGATCATCGCCATGCCGTACGTGATCGAGGAGAACAGCAGGATGAAGGTCTCCACCAGCACGTAGTTGAGCTCGAACAGCTCCTTCGCCGACGGGCCGCCTGCCAGTTCGCCGCGCAGCACGGCGAAGGCCGCGAACAGTCCGGCGAAGATGATGCAGTCGCTCATCAGGTAGATCCAGAAGCCATACACCGTATTGGCACTGGTATCGTGGTGCGCATGGTCATGGCCATGCGCGTCGGCTTTGGCCGGTGCGCCGGCCTGCGCGGGGATGCGGTCTAGGACTTGAGTCGACATGGTTCTCAGGCTTGCGAAGCAATGCGCTGCAGATGGCGCGTTTCGATCTGCTCGACCTCGGTGGCCGGCACGTAGTAGTCGATATGGTCGTCGTTGCTGCGGTGGATGAACGCCCACACCATGCCCACCAGGCCAACGATGGCCATCCACCAGATATGCCAGGTCAGGGCAAAGCCGAACACCAGGCTGAAGGCGCCGATGATGAAGCCCGCGCCCGTGTTCTTGGGCATGTGGATCTTCTCGTAGCCTTCGGTCGGCAGCGTCTCGCCACGGGCCTTCATGTCGGAGAACGCGTCCAGGTCACGCACCACCGGGGTGTGCGCGAAGTTGTAGAACGGCGGCGGCGACGAGGTGGCCCACTCCAGGGTGCGGCCGCCCCACGGGTCGCCGGTCACGTCGGCCAGCTTCTTGCGGTCGCGGATCGACACCACGATCTGCAGCACCTGGAAGAAGATGCCCAGCGCCACGAACACCACGCCGACCACGGCCAGGTACAGCCACGGCGTCCAGGCCGGGTTGTCGGTGTGGTTCAGGCGGCGGGTCATGCCCATCAGGCCCAGCACGTACAGCGGCATGAAGGCGAAGTAGAAGCCGACCAGCCAGCACCAGAAGGCGCACTTGCCCAGCCGCTCGTTCAGCGTGAAGCCGAACGCCTTCGGCCACCAGTAGGTGATGCCGGCCAGGTAGCCGAACAGCACGCCGCCGATGATCACGTTGTGGAAGTGGGCGATCAGGAACAGGCTGTTGTGCAGCACGAAGTCAGCGGCCGGCACGGCCATCAGCACGCCGGTCATGCCGCCGATCACGAAGGTGATCATGAAGCCCAGCGTCCACAGCACCGGCGAGGTCATCTGGACCCGGCCGCGGTACATGGTGAACAGCCAGTTGAAGATCTTCACCCCGGTCGGGATGGAGATGATCATGGTGGTGATGCCGAAGAACGCGTTGACGTTGGCGCCCGAGCCCATCGTGAAGAAGTGGTGCAGCCACACGATGAACGACAGCACCATGATCGCGGCGGTCGCGTACACCATGCCCTTGTAGCCGAACAGCTTCTTGCCCGAGAACGTGGCGATCACTTCAGAGAAGATGCCGAACGCCGGCAGGATCAGGATGTACACCTCGGGGTGGCCCCAGATCCAGATCAGGTTCACGTACATCATGGCGTTGCCGCCACCGTCGTTCGTGAAGAAGTGGGTACCGACGTAGCGGTCCAGGCCCAGCAGCGCCAGGGTCACGGTCAGCACCGGGAAGGCAGCCACGATCAGCACGTTGGTGCACAGCGCGGTCCAGGTGAACACCGGCATGCGCATCAGCGTCATGCCCGGCGCGCGCATGCGCAGGATCGTCACCAGGAAGTTCACGCCGGTCAGCAAGGTGCCCAGGCCCGAGATCTGCAAGCTCCAGAGGTAGTAGTCCACCCCCACGCCCGGGCTGAAGTCCAGGCCCGACAGCGGCGGGTAGGCCAGCCAGCCGGTCTTGGCGAATTCACCGACGCCCAGCGAGACATTGACCAGCATGGCGCCCGACACGAACAGCCAGAACGACAGCGTGTTCAGGAACGGGAAGGCCACGTCGCGCGCGCCGATCTGCAGCGGCACGACCAGGTTCATCAGGCCGGTCATCAGCGGCATGGCCACGAAGAAGATCATGATCACGCCGTGGGCGGTGAAGATCTGGTCGTAGTGCTCGGGCGGCAGCACGCCGGTCGCGCCATTGGTGGCGAGCGCCAGCTGGGTGCGCATCATGACCGCGTCGGCGAAGCCGCGCAGCAGCATGATCAGCGCGACCAGGCAGTACATCACGCCGATCTTCTTGTGGTCGACCGAGGTGAACCACTCGTTCCAGAGGTAGCCCCACTTCTTGAAATAGGTGATCGCGCCTAGCAGCGCGGCACCGCCCAGGGCGACGCCGGCCAGAACGACCATGATGATCGGCTCATGAAACGGAATCGCCGACAAACTCAACTTGCCAAACATCATTGCTCCTAGGATTGCGCGCCCAGCGCCTTCACAGGCGTGGTCATCGACAGCTGCTCTTCACCGAGGGTGTTGCGCGACGTGCAGATCGGGCCGCCCTTGAACCCGTCGGCGGCGAGCGCCGTGCCGCTGTGGTCCATGTACTTGTGCAGGATGTTGTGGAAGAGCTTGTCTTCCACCTTGCCGTAGTACGTGACCGGCTCCTTCTCGCTGGGTTGTGCCAGCGTCTTGTAGCCTTCAACGCCCAGTTCGGTGGACGAGGCGCGAACCTTGGCGACCCACTGGTCGAACTCATAGTTCGACATGGCGACCGCCTTGAACTTCATGCCCGAGAAGCCGCCGCCGCTGTAGTTGGCGGACACGCCGTCGTAAGAGCCGGCTTCGTTGGCGATCAGGTGCAGCTTGGTCTCCATCCCTGCCATGGCGTATACCTGGCTGCCCAGTTGCGGGATGAAGAACGAATTCATGATCGAATCCGAGGTGATCTTGAAGTTCACCGGGGTGTCGACCGGGAAGGCGATCTGGTTGACCGTGGCGATCTTCAGTTCCGGATAGATGAACAGCCACTTCCAGTTCAGCGCCACCACCTCGACGGTGACCGGCTTCTTGCTGGATTCGAGCGGCTTGTACGGGTCCAGGTCGTGCGAGGACTTCCAGGTGATGATGCCCAGCGCAATGATGATCAGGCAGGGGATCAGCCACACCACCACTTCGATCGCGGTGGAGTGCGACCAGTCCGGCTCATAGCGCGCCGAGGTATTGGACGCGCGGTACTTCCAGGCGAACACCAGCGTGAGCACGATCACCGGCAGCACCACCAGCAGCATGAGCCAGGTCGCGATCAGGATGATGTTCTTGATGTCGACGCCGACCTGCCCTTTCGGGTCGAGCAGCGTCATGTTGCAGCCGGCGAGCAGGAGCAGGCCAAGGCAAGGCAGGAACCGCGTCCAACGCGGCAGTATGGGTTTCTTCATGTCACGACTGGTTTGGTTACACCGCGCTTCGGGCAAAAGCGTGGCTAAACCGCCTGATGCTCGCGCAAGAGGCGTGGGGCTGAGGGAAAACCGGAAGGACGTGTCCTTAGCTGGCGTTGCGGTCGGGCGGCGGATCGAACGCCGGGGGACCATGCGGCCTTGCAACGCCATGAACACGGAAGGACAACTGACTGCGTGCGCTGCAGGCCCTGTAGGACCTTGCCGGCGCTGCGGCACCTGGCCGAAACCGCGAACGGTCCCGGCTCAGCACAGCGGCCGGGTAGCGTTGGAATACGAGGTTTTTGCACTTCCCGACGGACTTGCCTTCATGGCAAGCGCGGTTTTCGGCCGGGGAGCGCAACACGTAAAACATCGTGGGCGCGACTGTACCGCAACGCAACATTAGGGGTAAACCCAACGGCACAGAACACACTGTTCAGCAGAACGGACAATCGACGCACAAATCCGCGAAGCAGCATTTGACCGGCATCAACGTCACAAATCGGTTCCTAAAAATGCAGAAAGCCGCGCATTAGGCGGCCTCCGGGGTGCGACATGCCTGTGTGGCATATTGTCGCACCGCGTCAAAACTGCGTATCCGTCACCCGTAGCGGCGCGTGATCGACTCGGCGACGCAGACCGGACGGTCGCTGCCCTCGCGCTCCACCGTCACTTCCCAGGTGGACTGTGCCCCCACCAGTTCGGGCGACTTCGGCAGCGGATCGAGACGCTCGACCTTCAGCAGCTTGATGCGCGCGCGCAGCTTGCTGCCCACCGGCACGGGTGCCGTGAAGCGCACGCGGTTCAGGCCGTAGTTGACGCCGATCTTCGACGGCATATGCAGCGCGTTGTGCATGAACTTTGGCAGCAGCGACAGCGTCAGGAAGCCGTGGGCGATCGGGCCGCCATAGGGCGACTCCTTCTTCGCGCGCTCCACGTCGATGTGGATCCACTGGTGGTCGCCGGTGGCATCGGCAAACTGGTTGACCTGCTGCTGGGTCACCTCGATCCAGTCGCTGACCGCGACTTCCTGGCCCTGCAGGCCTTCCAGTTCTTCCAGCGTTGCGATGGTGCGCATGTCGATAGTCTCCTCGTGACGATAAAGTGTTCTTAAGCGGGGCGGCGGCCGTACATGCCCATGCCCTTGACGGTGCAGACCAGTTCGCCGCGCTGGTTGGTGGCTTCCCACTGGGTGTGGACCACGCCGCGGTCCGGCTTGGACTGCGACGGCCGGGTATCGAGCACATTCAGCACGACGGTGAGCGTGTCGCCGGCGTAGACGGGCTTGAGCCAGCGGATCTCGTCCACGCCGGGCGAGCCCATGCTGGCCGACTTGCCGGTGGTGCTCAGCACCAGCAGCCGCATCATGATCGAGCACGTCATCCAGCCGCTCGAGATCACGCCGCCATAGATGCTCTTGGCAGCGGCTTCCTTGTCGATATGGAACGGCTGCGGATCGTACTGGCGGGCAAAGGCCAGGATCTCTTCCTCGGTGACGAGGTACGAACCCAGTTCGCGGCGGCTGCCGACTTCAAAGTCCTCGAAATACAGCATCGGTTGTCTCTCTGTAGTGATTGGCGCCAGGGCGCTAAGTTTGCTCAGGCGATGATCGCATGGCCGCCGGGGGCCGGCGTCCGTATTTGCCGAACCCGCCCCTAACGGTCCCCAAAGAAAAAAACCGCGCCTGGACTACAGCGCGGTTTTGCTTGGACTGACAGGATCAGGCAGCTTCCTGGAACCCCGGCTGGGCGGCGAACCTGCCCAGGTGGTGATCCACGTCGCCGAAGGTGGTGTTGATCAGCGTCAGCCGCTTGAACATGTGCGCGGCCGGCAGTTCGTTGGTCACGCCCATGCCGCCGTGGATCTGCACTGCCTCCTGGCCGACCGTGCGCGCTGCCTGCCCCACGCGCGCCTTGGCGGCGGAGACATAGCGGCGGCGCTCTTCCGGCGTTACTTCTTCGAAGCGTGCCGCGGCCAGCAGCGTGATCGAACGCGACTGCTCGGCGTGGATGAACATCTCCACCATGCGGTGCTGCAGCGCCTGGAAGCGCGCGATCGGCACGCCGAACTGCTGGCGCGTCTTGGCATATTCCAGCGTGGCGGCGTTGAGCGTATCCATCACGCCCACGGCCTCGGCGCACAGCAGCACGGCAGCGTAGTCGGCCACTTGCTCGATCACCGGGAAGGCCTTGCCGGCTTCGCCCAGCAGTTGCGCGGGGGCATCCTGGAAGGTGATGTCGGCCGCGCGCAGGTTGTCGATGGTGCGGTAGTCCTTGATGCTGACGCCGGCGCCCGTGGCATCCACCAGGAACAGCGAGATGCCGTCCTGGTCGGCTTCGGCACCGCTGCTGCGGGCCGACACGATCAGCTTGTCGGCCTGGCCGCCGTGCAGCACCACGGTCTTGCGGCCGTTGAGCTTGCCGTCGCGGGCGGTGACGCGCACGTCGTTCAGTTCATAGCGCGCCTGCGGCTCGTTGAAGGCCACGGCCAGCTTCAGTTCGCCGCCGGCGACCTGTTCCAGCAGTGCATCCTGGCCACCGGCCAGGCCCAGGGCGTAGGCGCCCACCACCGTGGCCAGGTACGGCTCCACGATCAGGCCGCGGCCCAGCTCCTGCTGCACCACCATCATGTCCAGGGCCTTGCCCGCGAAACCGCCCTGCGCTTCCGGCACCGGCAGCGCGGTCAGGCCAAGCTCGACCAGCGAGCCCCAGGCGGCGTCGCCATAACCGGCGGCGCTTTCGTAGTTCTGCTTGCGGGACTCGAAGCCGTAGTCCTTGTCGATGAAACGGCGGACGGCGTCGGCCAGCTGCTTCTGTTCGTCGCTGAGATTGAAGTTCATGTTGCGTGTCTCCTCACAGCCCCAGAATCATCTGGCTGATGATGTTCTTCTGAATTTCGTTGGACCCGCCATAGATGGAGGTCTTGCGATAGTTGAAGTAGTACGCGGCCAGCGGCGCTGCGTCGTCGTAGCCGGTCACGGCGTGCTCGGTCTCGCACTCCAGGTAGGCGGTGTCGAACGGCTGCGCGTACGGGCCGACGGCCTCGACCATCAGCTCGGTCAGCAGCTGCTGGATCTCGGTGCCCTTGATCTTGAGCATCGAGGCCTCGGGGCCGGGGCCCTTGCCTGCCGCTTCGCTCGAGACCACGCGCAGCACGGTGATTTCCAGCGCCATCAGTTCGATTTCCAGCGCGGCCACCTTGGCGCCGAACACCGGGTCTTCCAGCAGCGGCTTGCCGTTCTTCTGCTGCTGGCGCGCCACGCGCTTGAGGAAGCCGAGCTCGCGCTTGGAGTTGCCCACGCGGGCGATGCCGGTGCGCTCGTGGCCCAGCAGGTACTTGGCGTAGGTCCAGCCCTTGTTCTCTTCGCCGACGCGGTTCTCGACCGGCACCTTGACGTTGTCGAAGAAGACTTCGTTCACCTCATGCTCTTCGTCGAGCATGATGATCGGGCGCACGGTGATGCCCGGGGTCTTCATGTCGATCAGCAGGAACGAGATGCCCTCCTGCTTCTTGGCTTCCGGGTCGGTGCGCACCAGGCAGAAGATCATGTCGGCGTGCTGGCCGAGCGTGGTCCAGGTCTTCTGGCCGTTGACGATGTAGTGCTTGCCGTCCGAAGTCAGCTCGGCACGGGTCTTCAGCGAGGCCAGGTCCGAGCCCGAGCCCGGCTCCGAATAGCCCTGGCACCACCAGTCGGTGCAGTCCAGGATGCGCGGCAGGTAGTACGACTTTTGCTCTTCGCTGCCGTACTTCATGATCACCGGCGCGACCATCGCCACGCCGAACGGCAGCACGCCGGGCGCGCCGACGCGGGCATTCTCTTCATCCCAGATATGGCGCTGGGTGGCGTTCCAGCCGGTGCCGCCGTACTGGACCGGCCAGTGCGGTGCCGACCAGCCCTTACCGGCCAGGGTCTTGTGCCAGCGCACCAGGTCGTCGCGGTTCGGACGGCGGTGGTTGAGAATCTTGCTGCGGATGTCCGCCGGCAAGTTGGCTTCGAGCCAGCTACGCACTTCCTCGCGGAAGGCGTTGTCGGACGCCGAGTAGTTGAGATCCATGCCCGTCTCCAGTGGTGCCGGCTTGGCGTGGGGCCGCCGGCGGTTTGTTCTGCCTGCACGTCAAGCGCCGACAGCAAACGGGCACAAGACGCAATTCAGTGAGCCGTCTGCTTCAGCGCATCCGGCACCACGAGCGGGAAAGTCTCGATGCCCTCTTCGGCCAGCGCCTGCACCTCCTCCGCCGAGGCCGAACCGCGAATGCCGCGTTCCGGCGCCTCGTCATAGTGCATGCGCCTCGCCTCTTCGGCAAAGCGATCGCCAACGTCCTCGGTCTGTGCCAGCACCTGCTTCACTGCCTTCATATAGAGCGCTTGCAGTGTCACCGGTGCGGCGGCCGGCTGCGCCGGCCTGGCGCTGCCTTCGCGCGCGGTCGCGCCCGACAGGTTCAGGCGCGGCGCGCTGGGCAGCCGCGTCACGGCGTGGTCGCCACAGACCGGGCATTGGACGAGGTCACGAGAGATTTGCGACTGCGCATCTTCTTCCGAGGCAAACCAGCCCTCGAAACCATGGTCATGCGCGCAGCGCAGGTCGAGCACCTTCATGATCTTTCCAGCCCGTCAAAAGCTATATTATCCGCGAATCGAAATTTTGTGAACGGTCGTGCTAAATTTTTTAGAACGACCGTTCGGGAACAACCGCATGGCGCAGAATCCACGCGGCTCACTACTCACTATACGGCGTAATGCGGCAGCGGCTGTTCGCCCGGTTGCCAGGCACCCGAGATCACTTTTTCCAGCCAGAATGCGCCGATGATGGTCTTTACGTCGGTGATGCGGCCGCTGCGGACCCAATCGATCACCTGCCCCACCGGCGTGATGAAGGTTTCGATGAACTCGCCGTCGTCGAGCTGCGCCTCGCCATGCGTCAGGTCGCGCGCCAGGAAGATGTCGATGAACTCGGTGGAATACGAGATAACCGGGTGGATGCGCGTCAGGTAGTCCCAGCGCGCCGCGCTGTAGCCGGTCTCCTCCAGCAGTTCGCGTTCGCCACAGCGCTGCGCGCCCTCTTCCGGATCAAGCTTGCCGGCGGGGAATTCCAGCATCACTTCGCCGATCGGATAGCGGAACTGGCGCTCCATCAGCACGGTGCCGTCGCTGAACAGCGGGATCATCATCACCGCGCCCGGATGGACCACGTACTCGCGCCCGGTCTGCTTGCCGTCCGGCAGCCTGACGATATCTTGCTTGAGGGTGAGGAACTTGCCGCGATGGACCGTGGCCGAGGCGACGCACACTTCCTTCAGTGCGTCGTCGTTCCCGGCGGGTTCAGCGGTAGACGGGGTGCCGCGTTGGATCTTGTCGGTCATGGACGCTCCGGATCAGGCAGGGCCCGGCGCCGACAAGACCGGCTTCAGGCCGTGCGGTGTTTGACGAGGTATTGCCAGGTGAAGCCCGGGAAGGCAAACACCAGCATCATGCACGCGGTGATGGCGTAAAACTGCCAGCCCTGCGGGAAGGCGTTGCCAAGGCTGGCCTCCACCGCAAAGCCGGCGGCGCCCGCCACCGCGAACCATACGATCAGTTCCAGCAGGCGCAGCCACAGCGGCTTGCGCGCCCGCCGCAGCGGGATCAGCACGAACAGGCGCTGGTTCACAAACGGCAGGTTCGCACTGATCAGTGCCAGCAGGATGACAAACCAGCCGCTTGCGGATGCGCTCATGGCGTGTGGCGGATCAGGAACCCAGGGTCGAGCGGATGGCCTGGTAGCACAGGTTCATCAGCGCGGCCGGGAAAATACCCAGCAGGATCACCGCGGCGCCGTTCACGCTCAGCATCGAGCGCAGACCAAAGGTTGCTTCCAGCTCTTCTTCAGCAGCGGGCGCATCGAAGTACATCAGCTTGACGATACGCAGGTAATAGAACGCGCCGATCAGCGAGAACAGCACGGCCACCACGGCCAGCCAGGTCATGCCCGACTTGACCACCGCATCCAGCACGGCCAGCTTGGCATAGAAGCCCACGGTCGGCGGAATGCCGGCCAGCGAGAACATCATCACCAGCATCAGGAACGCGAACCACGGGTTGCGGCGCGACATGCCCCTCAGGTCTTCCAGGGTTTCGGCCTCGAAACCCTTGTTCGTGCGCAGCAGGATGATGCCGAAGGTGCCCAGCGTGGTCAGCAGGTAGGTCACCGAGTAGAACATCGCCGAGCTGTACGCATCGGCGGCGCCGTCAGCCTTGTTGGCGACCACGCCCGACAGCAGGCCCAGCAGCACGAAGCCCATGTGCGAGATGGTCGAGTACGCCAGCATCCGCTTCAGGTTGCTCTGCACGATGGCGGTCAGGTTGCCGATGGCCAGCGAAATGATCGACAGCACCACCAGCATCATCTGCCAGTCGCTGGCCAGGGGCAGCAGGCCTTCCACCAGCACGCGGATGAACAGCGCAAAAGCTGCCACCTTGGGGCCGCCGGCGATCAGCAGCGTCACCGCGGTCGGCGAACCCTGGTAGATGTCCGGGATCCACATGTGGAACGGCGCGGCACCCAGCTTGAACGACAGGCCGGCGACGATAAAGACCACGCCAAAGGCCAGCATGGTGGTGTTGACGCGGCCCGACTCGACCACGCGGAACACTTCGCCCAGGTTCAGCGAACCGGTGGCGCCGTACATCATCGAGATGCCGTACAGCAGGAAGCCCGAAGCCAGCGCGCCCAGCACGAAGTACTTCATCGCCGATTCCGAGGTCACGCGCGATTCGCGGCGCAGTGCCACCAGCGCGTACGACGACAGCGACAGCAGTTCCAGGCCCAGGTACAGGGTCAGGAAGTTGTTGCCGGTGATCATCACGATCTGGCCGCCCAGCGTGAACAGGGCCAGCATGTAGAACTCGCCGGCGAACATGTCGCGCTCAGCCAGGTAGCGGCGCGTGTACACCAGCGTGACAAACAGGCCCGCCGCGCAGAACGCCGACAGCACGTTGGCCATCGGGTCGATCACCACCAGGTTGGAAAACGCGTAGTGGGTCTCGCCGGCGGCGGCGTTCAGGCCGAACCACACCGTCAGCACCAGGGTGGTCAGCAGCGACAGCGGATAGGCAACGCTTTGCTTGCCCTTGCCGCGCGCAAGGTCGATCCAGTTGATCGCGGCGATGGCGATCGCCAGGAAGATGATCGGCGCCACAGGGCCGAGTGTCGAGGACGGTTGCATGTTGATTTCTCTCCCCGATTACAGCTTGGACTGCGCCGCGTGGGACAGCAGGTTCACCACGGACGCGTGCATCACGTCGGTAAAGGGCTTCGGGTGCAGGCCCATGTACAGCGTCATGATGGCCAGCAGGCCGAGCATGACGAACTCACGCTTGTTCAGGTCGACCAGCTCGCGCACGTGCTGGTGGACGATATCGCCGAAGATCACGCGCTTGACCATCCACAGCGAGTAGGCGGCGCCGAAGATCAGTGCGGTGGCGGCCAGCAGGCCGATCCAGAAGTCGAACTTGACCGCGCCCAGGATCACCATGAATTCGCCGACGAAGCCCGAGGTGGCCGGCAGGCCGCAGTTGGCCATCGCGAAGAACACTGCCAGCGCGGCGAACTTGGGCATGGTGTTGACCACGCCGCCGTAGTCGGCGATCTGGCGCGAGTGCACGCGGTCGTACAGCACGCCGATGCAAAGGAACATCGCGCCGGAGATAAAGCCGTGCGAGATCATCTGCACGATGCCGCCTTCAACGCCGATGTCGCTGAAGATGAAGAAGCCCAGCGTGACGAAGCCCATGTGGGCGATCGACGAGTACGCCACCAGCTTCTTCATGTCGGCCTGCACCAGGGCGACCAGGCCGATGTAGATCACCGCGATCAGCGAGATGGTGATGATGAACGGGGCCAGGTAGTGGCTGGCGTCAGGCGCGATCGGCAGCGAGAACCGCAGGAAACCGTAGGCGCCCAGCTTCAGCATGATGGCAGCCAGCACCACCGAACCGCCGGTCGGCGCTTCCACGTGGGCGTCCGGCAGCCAGGTGTGCACCGGCCACATCGGCACCTTGACCGCGAAGGCGACGAAGAAGGCAATGAACAGCGCGATCTGCTCGTTCATCGACAGCTTGGCCTGGTGCCATTGCAGGATTTCGAAGGTACCGGTCTTGTTGTACAGGTACAGCAGCGCGATCAGCGTCAGCAGCGAGCCCGCCAGCGTGTACAGGAAGAACTTGAACGCGGCATAGACGCGGTTCGGGCCGCCCCAGACACCGATGATGATGTACATCGGGATCAGCGTGGCCTCGAAGAACACGTAGAACAGCATGCCGTCCAGCGTGCAGAACACGCCGACCATCAGGCCCGACAGGATCAGGAACGAGGCCATGTATTCGGCCACACGCTCGGTGATCACTTCCCAGGCCGAGATCACCACGATCACCGTGATGAAGGCGGTCAGCACCACGAACCACATCGAGATGCCGTCAACACCCAGCAGATAGTGGATGTTGAAGCGCTCGATCCAGTCCGCCTTCTCGACGAACTGCATGGCCGCGCTGGTACGGTCGAAGCCGAAGACCAGCGGCAGCGTGACGACAAAGCTGGCGATCGAGCCGAACAGCGACATCCACCGGACAAAGCCAGGGCTGCGGTCCGAGCCGAAGGCCAGGATCAGCAGGCCGAAAAAGACAGGCAGCCAGATTGAGAAAGACAGAACCATTTCTATGTTTTCCTTACTTGGTGCCTATCACTTGGTGCCGATCACGCCCGTGACCGTCAGCGTCAGCAGCACCAGCATGCCGACGATCATCGCGAACGCGTAGTGGTAGATATAGCCCGACTGCAGGTAGCGGCTTGCCGAAGCAAACGAAGCCACCAGGCGCGCCGCGCCGTTAACGAACAGGCCGTCGATCAGGCTCTGGTCGCCGCCCTTCCACAGGCCGGTACCGAGCAGGCGTGCGCCGCGGGCGAACACGGCCTGGTTGATGGCGTCCATGTAGTACTTGTTGTCCAGCAGCTTGTAGAGACCCGAGAAGCGGTTCGCGATGGCTTCAGGGATATCCGGGCGCTTCATATAGAAGAACCAGGACAGCACCACACCGGCGACGGCCAGCCACAGCACGGGCGTGGTCAGCGAGTGGATCGCCATTGCCACCCAGCCGTGGAATGCTTCCTTGAGCTCGGCCATGGCGTGGTGGTTCTCGCCGACGAAGATCACGTCCTTGAACGCGATGCCGTTCTTGAAGAAGTTGCCAAACAGCATCGGCTCGATCGCGATCGCACCGACGATCACCGACGGGATCGCCAGCAGCACCAGCGGCAGCGTCACCACCCACGGCGACTCGTGCGGCTTCTCGCCGGCGGCCAGGCCATGGTGGTGGTCGCGCGAGACCTCTTCGTCCTCATGGTCGCCCTCATGATGCTGGTGGGCATGGTTCTGGCCCCAGCGCTCCTTGCCGTGGAAGACCAGGAAGTACATGCGGAACGAGTAGAACGCGGTGACGAACACGCCCGCCAGCACGGCGAAGTAGGCAAAGCCCGAACCCGCGATATGCGACTCGGCCACGGCCTCGATGATCGAGTCCTTGGAGTAGAAGCCCGCGAAGAACGGCGTGCCGATCAGCGCCAGCGAACCCACCAGCGAGGTGATCCAGGTGATCGGCATGTACTTGCGCAGGCCGCCCATGTTGCGGATGTCCTGGTCGTGGTGCATGCCGATGATGACCGAGCCCGCACCCAGGAACAGCAGTGCCTTGAAGAACGCGTGCGTCATCAGGTGGAACACGGCCACCGAGTATGCCGAAGCGCCCAGCGCCACGGTCATGTAGCCCAGCTGCGACAAGGTCGAGTAAGCGACCACGCGCTTGATGTCGTTCTGGATGATGCCCAGGAAGCCCATGAACAGCGCCGTGATGGCACCGATCACCAGCACGAAGGACAGCGCCGTATCCGACAGCTCGAACAGCGGCGACATGCGCGCCACCATGAAGATGCCGGCGGTCACCATCGTTGCCGCGTGGATCAGCGCCGAGATCGGGGTCGGGCCTTCCATCGAATCAGGCAGCCAGACGTGCAGCGGGAACTGCGCCGACTTGCCCATCGCGCCGATGAACAGGCAGATGCAGGCCACGGTGATCATCAGCCAGTCGGTGCCCGGGAAGATCACGGTCGCCAGCTGGTCGCGCGCGGCGAACACTTCGGTGTAGTTCATGCTGCCGGCGTAGGCCAGCAGCAGGCCGATGCCGAGGATAAAGCCGAAGTCGCCGACGCGGTTGACCAGGAACGCCTTCATGTTGGCGAAGATCGCCGTCGGGCGGGTGTACCAGAAGCCGATCAGCAGGTACGACACCAGGCCCACCGCTTCCCAGCCGAAGAACAGCTGCAGGAAGTTGTTGCTCATCACCAGCATCAGCATCGAGAAGGTGAACAGCGAGATGTAGGCGAAGAAGCGGTTGTAGCCGGGGTCCCCGTCCATGTAGCCGACGGTGTAGATGTGCACCATCAGCGAGACGAAGGTCACCACCACCATCATCATCGCGGTCAGCGAGTCGACCAGGAAGCCGACCTCCATCTTCAGGCTGCCGATGGCCATCCACTCGTAGACGGTGCCGTTGTAGCCGGCGCCGTTCATCACGTCGAGCAGCACCATCACCGACAGCACGCAGGCAATGGCCACGCCCAGAATCGTCGAGGTGTGGGCCACCATCCGGCCGCCGCGCGACTCCGAGGAAAACAGGTCAAAGAACTTGGTACCGAACAGGCCGGCGATCGCGGAGCCGACTAGCGGCGCCAGCGGGATCGCAAGCAGCAGGTTGGGGTTGAGCGTGGTTGCCATAGGACGCTTAGTGGTGTGCGGTCGGTGAGTCTTGGGTATCTGCGTAGTGCGCCACGGATCAGCCCTTGAGGGTATCCATGTCGTCCACGTTGATCGTATCCAGGTTGCGGAACAGCACAACCAGGATGGCGAGACCGATTGCCGACTCGGCGGCGGCCACCGTGAGGATGAAGAAAACGAAAACCTGACCAGCCAGGTCGCCCAGGTAATGCGAGAAGGCGACGAAGTTGATGTTCACCGCAAGCAGCATCAGTTCGATCGCCATCAGCAGCACGATCACGTTCTTGCGGTTCAGGAAGATGCCGACGATGCTGATCGCAAACAGGATCGCACCGAGCACGAGGAAATGAGCGAGAGAGAGCACAGCGATTTCTCCGGGCTTTAGTTCTTATTGGCGGCAGCCGCGGCTTCCGTCTGCTGGGTCTGGCCTTCGGACTGCATCGGCACCAGGCGCACGCGCTCGTCGCGGCGGGTGCGCAGCTGCGCCGACACGTCCTGGGCCTTGACGTCCTTGCGGCGGCGCAGGGTCAGCGCCACGGCGGCGATGATTGCCACCAGCAGGATGATGCCGGCCACTTCGAAGGCGTAGATATAGTCGGTGTAGATCAGCTTGCCGAGCGCGGCGGTGTTCGAGTAGCCCGGGTCCTGCGAACCGTTGGTGGCCACCGGCGTGGTGGTGCCGATAAAGTTGCGCACCAGCACGATCGCCATTTCGGCGATGATCAGCGCGCCCACCACCGAGGCCATCGGCACGTAGGTCCAGAAGTCCCGCCGCAGGTGCTCGATGTCGATATCGATCATCATCACCACGAACAGGAACAGCACCATCACCGCGCCGACATAGACCAGCACCAGCAGGATGGCGAGGAATTCCGCCTTGAGCAGCATCCAGATCGCCGCGGCCGTGAAGAACGACAGCACGAGGAACAGTGCGGAATGCACCGGGTTCTTCGCAGTGATGACTTTCAGTGCGGAGAGCACCAGCACCAGCGCAAAGACGTAGAAGATGGTGGTCGTGAGTTCCATGGTCCCTATCGGATCCTCTCTGGGCCGTCCGGCACAAGCCACCCCTCGGGTGGCCCGCTCCTGCGGCATCCTTGCATTGGCCCCTTGCATTGCAGGGGCCGCATTCAAATTCGGTGGCGGCGGCTGCCAGGTCTGCTGCTTGCGGCAGCCGCGAACCGGTCGTTACTTCTGTCGCTGCTTCGGCTTAGCGGTACTTCGCGTCGGCAGCCTTGGCTGCGGCGATCTGCGGCTCGTAGCGGTCGCCCACTGCCAGCAGCATGTCCTTGGTGAAGTACAGGTCGCCGCGCTTCTCGCCGTGGTACTCCAGGATCTGTGTTTCCACGATGGCGTCGACCGGGCAGGCCTCTTCGCAGAAACCGCAGAAGATGCACTTGGTCAGGTCGATGTCATAGCGGGTCGTGCGGCGCGTGCCGTCGGCGCGCGCGTCGGACTCGATCGTGATGGCCAGCGCCGGGCACACCGCCTCGCACAGCTTGCAGGCGATGCAGCGCTCTTCCCCGTTGGGGTAGCGGCGCAGCGCGTGCAGGCCACGGAAGCGCGGCGAGATCGGCGTTTTCTCTTCCGGGAACTGGACGGTGATCTTGCGCGCGAAGAGATAGCGGCCGGTCAGGGCCATGCCCTTGAAGAGTTCCTTCAGGAGCAGGCTGTTGAAGAAGTCCTTGATGGCGAGCAGCATGATGCTTCCTAGTATTTCCACACGGTGCGCGCCACGGCGCGCACCGTCGTTTGGCCGTTCAGTGCCAGATGTTCCAGGGCGACTTGATCCAGATCGCCACGATGATCAGCCACGCCACCGTCAGCGGGATGAACACCTTCCAGCCCAGGCGCATGATCTGGTCATAGCGGTAGCGCGGGAACGAGGCACGGATCCAGATGAAGACGGACAGCAGCAGGAATACCTTGATCACCAGCCAGAAGAAGCCCGGGATCGCATTGGTCAGCACGCTATCGACCGGGGGCGCCCAGCCGCCCAGGAACATCAGCGCGGTCATCGTCGAGATGATGATCATGTTGATGTACTCGGCCAGGAAGAACAGCGCGAAGCCCATGCCCGAGTATTCGATCATGTGGCCGGCCACGATTTCCGACTCGCCTTCCACCACGTCGAACGGGTGGCGGTTAGTTTCGGCCACGCCCGAGATAAAGTAGACGCCGAACATCGGCAGCAGCGGCAGCCAGTTCCACGACAGGATGTTGATGCCCATGTCGGCAAAGTAACCGGTGTTCTGGCCGTTGACGATGGCCGACAGGTTCAGGCTGCCGGCAACCATCAGCACCGTCACCAGCGCAAAGCCCATGGCGATTTCATACGACACCATCTGGGCCGCGGCGCGCATGGCGCCGATGAAGGCGTACTTGGAGTTCGAGGCCCAGCCGGCCAGGATCACGCCGTACACGCCCACCGAGCTGATCGCCATCACGTACAGCAGGCCGGCGTTGACGTCCGCCAGCACCACTTCAGCCTGGAACGGAATCACGGCCCAGACCGCCACGGCGGGCATCAGCACCATCAGCGGGGCAATCAGGTACATGCCCCGGCTGACCTGCGTGGGCATCATGACTTCCTTGAGCAGCAGCTTCAGCACGTCGGCGATCGGCTGCAGCAGGCCCAGCGGACCCACGCGGTTCGGACCGATACGGACGTGCATCCAGCCGATCAGCTTGCGCTCCCACAGGATCAGGTAAGCCACGCACAGCAGCAGCGGCACCACGATGATCACGGCGCGAATCAGGATCCACAGCGGTGTCCAGTAGGCACCCAGCAGGCCCTGTCCTTGCGAGGTAATCCAGTCAATCATGTCTTGTTCTCGCTCTTGTTCTTACGCCGTGGCCACGGTGCCGGTGGCCGGCGCCAGGTCAATGGCCTTCTCTACGGTGACCGTGCCGTACATCGCGCCCAGGCTCATGGCCGCCGGCGTTGCCGCCGGCACGCGCACGGTGTTGGCCGGGAGAGTGGCTTCGAGCACGGCCGGCAGCACCACGCTGCCCTGCCCTTGCGTGACCCGAACCGGATCGCCGGACTGGATGCCAAGGCTGGCGAACAGGTCGGCCGGCAGCGAGATCTGCATGGCGCGGCGCGCGGCAGCGCTCAGCTGCAGCGATTCGGCGCGGCGCACGATCGGGTCGGCGTGGTAGATCGGCACATCGGCGATGCGTTCGATGCCGTTGGCGGCAGCGGCGGCAACGCGGATCGGCGCGTCGGTGGCGTTGTCCAGCTGCGCGCCGACCGGGGCCGACAGCACTTCGGCACGCACCGACTCGGCGGTTTCGTAGTCGAAGCCGGCCACGTCCAGCAGGTTGCCCAGCACGCGCAGCACCTTCCAGCCCGGACGCGATTCGCCCAGCGCGCGGACCACGCCGTTGAAGCTCTGCGGCTTGCCTTCGCAGTTGACGAAGGTGCCGGCGGTTTCCGTGAACGGCGTCACCGGCAGGATCACGTCGGCGTACTGCATGGCCGCTTCCGAGCGGAACGGCGACAGCACCACCACCGTGCCGGCCTGGGCCAGCGCGGCCAGCGCCTTGCGCGGGTCGGCGGCGTCGAACTCGGGTTCGGTGTTCAGCAGGATGTAGGCCTTGCGCGGCGTGTCCAGCATCGCCTGCGCATTGGCGCCACCCTGCCTGGGCAGCGCGCCGGCGACATAGCCGCCGACGGTGTTGGCGGCTTCGGTCAGGAAGCCCAGCGTCGCACCGGTTTCAGTGGCGATCCACTGTGCCAGCGCGTGCAGCGCCGAGAACTGCGGATGGCGCACGGCCTCGTTGCCGAGGAACACCGCGCGGCGCTCGCCCGACAGCAGCGCTTCGGCCGTCTTGGCGGCAACATCGCCACCGTCGAAACCTTCGGTGCCGGTCGGGGCGGCCACGCCCTTGGCAGCAGCCACGGCACGGGCCACGCCGGCGAGGGCCGCGGTCCAGCCCGACGGCGCCACGTCGATGCGGGCGGCCACGGGCATCAGCAGGTCTTCACCGCCGGCGCCCAGCACGGCCACGCGGGCGCCCTTCTTGGTAGCCTGGCGCAGGCGCGAGGCCAGCAGCGGATGATCCTTGCGCAGCGACGAGCCGATCACCAGCACGCGTTGCAGCGTGGTCACGTCGGCCACCGGCATGCCGAGCCACGGCGCGCCCTTGAGCGCGGCCGAGAAGTCGGACTGGCGCAGGCGGAAGTCGACGTTGTCGCTGCCCAGGCCGCGCACCAGCTTGCCCAGCAGGAACAATTCTTCGAGCGTGCTGTGCGGGCTGGCGAGCGCGGCGATCTGGTCGGCGCCGTGCTCGCGCTTGATGCCGGCCAGGCCGTTGGCCACGTATTCGAGTGCGGTCTGCCAGTCGGTTTCCATCCATTCGCCGCCCTGCTTCAGCAGCGGGCGGGTCAGGCGGTCGGCGCTGTTCAGGCCTTCATACGAGAAGCGGTCCTTGTCGGAGATCCAGCACTCGTTGATGTCTTCGTTTTCCAGCGGCAGCACGCGCATCACGCGCTGGTTCTTGGTCTGCACCACCAGATTCGCGCCCAGGCCGTCGTGCGGCGACACCGACTTGCGGCGGGCCAGTTCCCAGGTGCGGGCCGAGTAGCGGAACGGCTTGCTGGTCAGCGCGCCGACCGGGCACAGGTCGATCATGTTGCCCGACAGTTCCGAATCGACGGTCTTGCCGACGAAGGTGGTGATCTCGGAATGCTCGCCGCGGCCCAGCATGCCCAGCTCCATCACGCCGGCCACTTCCTGGCCGAAACGCACGCAGCGGGTGCAGTGGATGCAGCGGGTCATCTCCTCCATGGAGATCAGCGGGCCCACGTTCTTGTGGAACACCACGCGCTTCTCTTCCTTGTAGCGCGACTCCGAGGCACCGTAGCCCACGGCCAGATCCTGCAGCTGGCATTCGCCGCCCTGATCGCAGATCGGGCAGTCGAGCGGGTGGTTGATCAGCAGGAATTCCATCACGGACTTCTGCGCCTTGACCGCCTTCTCCGAATTGGTGAAGACCTTCATGCCGGGGGTCACCGGCGTGGCGCAGGCAGGCAGCGCCTTCGGGGCCTTTTCGACCTCGACCAGGCACATGCGGCAGTTGGCCGCGATGGACAGTTTGCGGTGGTAGCAGAAGTGCGGGATATAGGTGCCCAGCTTGCGGGCTGCTTCCATCACCAGGCTGCCTTCAGCAACCTCAACCTTCTTGCCGTCGATCTCTAGTTCAACCATGTTCTGCCACGCTTAGATGTAGGCCGGAACCATGCACTGCTTGTGTTCGACGTGATATTCGAACTCTTTCCAGTAGTGCTTGAGCATGCCGCGGACCGGCATCGCCGCGGCATCGCCGAGCGCGCAGATGGTGCGGCCCATGATGTTTTCCGCGACGTTATTGAGCAGGTCCAGGTCTTCCTGGCGCCCCTCTCCGTGTTCGATGCGATTGACCATGCGGTAGAGCCAGCCGGTGCCTTCGCGGCAGGGCGTGCACTGGCCGCACGATTCCTCAAAATAGAAGTACGACAGGCGCAGCAGCGAGCGGACCATGCAGCGCGTCTCGTCCATCACGATCACCGCGCCCGAGCCCAGCATCGAGCCAGCCTTGGCGATCGAGTCATAGTCCATGTCGGACGCCATCATCAGGTCGCCCGGCACCACCGGCGCGGACGA
This sequence comes from Cupriavidus sp. FW305-46, assembly GCF_058787075.1. Classification (NCBI taxonomy): domain Bacteria; kingdom Pseudomonadati; phylum Pseudomonadota; class Betaproteobacteria; order Burkholderiales; family Burkholderiaceae; genus Cupriavidus; species Cupriavidus sp. FW305-46. The sequence continues at coordinate 22,362 of NZ_JBYSZI010000024.1, read as the reverse complement.
ACCGCCCGGGATCACCGCCTTGATGCGCTTGCCGCCGCGCATGCCGCCGGCGAGCTCCAGCAGCTTGGCGAACGGCGTGCCCAGCGGGATCTCGTAGTTGCCGGGACGCTCGACGTCGCCCGAGATCGAGAAGATCTTGGTGCCGCCGTTGTTCGGCTTGCCCAGCTTCAGGTAGTTCTCGGGGCCGACGGCCAGCAGGAACGGCACCGCGGCGAAGGTCTCGGTGTTGTTGATGGTGGTCGGCTTGCCGTACAGGCCAAAGCTGGCCGGGAACGGCGGCTTGAAACGCGGCTGGCCTTTCTTGCCTTCCAGCGATTCGAGCAGCGCGGTTTCCTCGCCGCAGATATAGGCGCCGTAGCCGTGGTGGGCATGCAGCTGGAAATCGAAGCCCGAGCCCAGGATGTTGTCACCCAGGAAGCCGGCCGCGCGCGCCTCTTCGAGGGCTTCCTCGAAGATCTTGTACTCGTTCCAGATTTCGCCGTGGATGTAGTTGTAGCCCACGGTGATGCCCATCGCATACGCGCCGATGGCCATGCCTTCGATCAGCGAGTGCGGGTTGTAGCGGATGATGTCGCGGTCCTTGAACGTGCCGGGCTCGCCTTCATCGGTGTTGCAGACCAGGTATTTCTGACCCGGGAAGGTGCGCGGCATGAAGCTCCACTTCAGCCCGGTCGGGAAACCCGCACCGCCGCGGCCACGCAGGCCCGATGTCTTGACATCGGCGATCACCTGCTCGGGCGGGATCTTCTCGGTCAGGATGCGCTTCAGTTGCTGGTAGCCGCCACGCTTGACGTAGTCTTCCAGGTGCCAATTCTTGCCGTCCAGGCCGGCCAGGATCAGCGGCTGGATATGGCGGTCGTGCAGACTGGTCATATTACTTGCCCCCCTTGGCGGCTTCGCTCTTGAGCTCGTCGACAAGCGCGTCGAGCTTGTCGTCGCTCATGAAGCTGCACATGCGGGTGTTGTTGACGATCATCACCGGCGCGTCGCCGCAAGCGCCCATGCACTCGCCCTCTTTCAGGGTGAAGCAGCCGTCAGCGGTGGTCTCGTTGTAGTCGATCCCGAGCTTGCGCTTCAGGTACTCGCCAGCCCGCTCGCCGCCCGACAGGGCGCACGGCAGGTTGGTGCAGACGGCGAGCTTGAATTTGCCCACCGGCTTGGTGTCATACATGTTGTAGAAGGTCGCCACCTCTTCCACCCACACGGGCGGCATCTCGAGGTAGTTGGCGACGAACTGCATGACTTCGGGGGAAACCCAGCCCACCTCGCCCTGCGCCACGGCAAGCGCCGCCATCACGGCCGACTGCTTCTGGTCGGCCGGATACTTCGCGATCGCGCGATCGATTTCCTTGAGAGCTTCTGCTGATAGCATGGTCATTGCAGTAAAACGGCGTCAGGCAGCGCCACCGGGCGTTCCCTTCCGCAGGTTTGCAGCCGTCGCTGCCCGTTCCGCCGGCAGGCCTGAGGCCGTACCGGTCCGCCGCGGGTCTTCCGCCCGCTCCCCCTTGGGGAGCGCCGCGGAAAGCGCCCGGATCGTCGTCCGGGCCGGCGGTCCGTGATTAGCGGTCGATCTCGCCGAAGACGATGTCTTGCGTGCCGATGATCGTTACCGCGTCAGCAATCATGTGTCCCTTGGCCATTTCGTCGAGCGCGGCCAGGTGGGGGAAACCAGGTGCACGGATCTTCAGGCGGTACGGCTTGTTGGCCCCGTCCGAGATCGCGTAGATGCCAAATTCGCCCTTCGGATGCTCCACCGCTGCATACGCTTCGCCTTCCGGCACGTGCATGCCTTCGGTGAACAGCTTGAAGTGGTGGATCAGTTCTTCCATGTTGGACTTCATGTCCACGCGCGAGGGCGGCGCCACCTTGTGGTTGTCGGTGATCACCGGGCCCGGGTTACGGCGCAGCCATTCCACGCACTGCTTGATGATGCGGTTGGACTGGCGCATCTCTTCCACGCGCACCAGGTAGCGCGCGTAGCAGTCGCCGCCCACGCCCACCGGCACGTCGAAGTCCAGCTTGTCGTACACCTCGTACGGCTGCTTCTTGCGCAGGTCCCACTCGATGCCGGAGCCACGCAGCATCGGGCCGGTAAAGCCCATCTGCAGCGCACGTTCCGGGCTGACCACGCCGATATCCACCAGGCGCTGCTTCCAGATCCGGTTGTCGGTCAGCAGCGTCTCGTATTCGTCGACGTACTTCGGGAACCGGTTGGTGAAGTCCTCGATGAAGTCCAGCAGCGAGCCCGAACGCGCCTCGTTCATGGCCTTGATCGCGCGCTCGTTGTGTACCTTGGAGGCACGATATTGCGGCATCGTGTCAGGCAGGTCGCGGTAGACGCCGCCCGGACGGTAGTAGGCCGCGTGCATGCGCGCGCCCGACACCGCCTCGTACATGTCGAACATGTCCTCGCGCTCGCGGAAGGCGTACAGGAACACCGCCATCGCGCCCACGTCCAGCGCGTGCGAGCCGATCCACATCAGGTGGTTCAGCAGGCGGGTGATCTCGTCGAACATCACGCGGATGTACTGCGCGCGCACCGGCACTTCCAGGCCCAGCAGGCGCTCGATCGCCATCACGTAGGCGTGCTCGTTGACCATCATCGACACATAGTCGAGTCGGTCCATGTACGGCACGCTCTGAATCCAGGTCTTCTGCTCGGCCAGCTTCTCGGTGGCACGGTGCAGCAGGCCGATATGGGGGTCGGCGCGCTGGATGACTTCGCCGTCCAGCTCCAGCACCAGGCGCAGCACGCCGTGCGCTGCCGGGTGTTGCGGGCCGAAGTTCAGGGTGTAGTTCTTGATGTCTGCCATGGCGCGTTATCAGTGCAAGCCGCCGTAGTTGTCCTCGCGGATCACGCGCGGGGTGATTTCGCGCGGCTCGATCGTGACCGGCTGGTAGATGACCCGCTTCTGCTCCGGGTCGTAGCGCATCTCGACGAAGCCCGAAACCGGGAAATCCTTGCGGAACGGATGGCCGACGAAACCGTAGTCGGTCAGGATGCGGCGCAGGTCCGGATGGCCGTCGAACACGATGCCGTAGAAATCGAAGGCTTCACGCTCGAACCAGTTGACGCCGTTCCACACGTCGATCAGCGACGGCAGCACCGGGAAATCATCGTCCGGGGCGAACACGCGCACGCGCAGGCGCCAGTTGTGGGTGATCGACAGCAGCTGCGAAACCGCGGCAAAGCGCAGGCCGTCCCAGGCACCGTCGCCGTACTCGGAATAGTCCACGCCGCACAGGTCGATCAGCTGCTCGAAGCGCAGCGACGGATCGTCGCGCAGGATGCGGGCAACTTCGAGGTAGTCGTCGGCCTTGACGATCAGCGTCAGTTCGCCGGTCGCCTCGATCAGGTTCTGCACGCGCTTGCCGAGAGCTTTCTCGAGCGCGGCCTTCAGGATGTCAAGCTTCGCCATTTCAGCCCTTGCGCGCGATGGTGTTGGTGCGCTTGATCTTGTTCTGCAGCTGGATCACGCCGTAGATCAGCGCCTCGGCCGTCGGCGGGCAGCCCGGCACGTAGATATCCACCGGCACGATGCGGTCGCAGCCACGCACCACCGAGTACGAGTAGTGGTAGTAGCCGCCGCCATTGGCGCACGAGCCCATCGAGATCACCCAGCGCGGTTCTGCCATCTGGTCGTAGACCTTGCGCAGCGCGGGGGCCATCTTGTTGCACAGCGTGCCGGCCACGATCATCACGTCCGACTGGCGCGGCGACGGGCGGAAAATCACGCCGAAGCGGTCCATGTCGTAGCGCGCGGCGCCGGCATGCATCATTTCCACGGCACAGCAGGCCAGGCCGAAGGTCATCGGCCACAGCGACCCGGTGCGGGTCCAGTTGATCAGCTTGTCAGCGGTTGTCGTGACAAAGCCTTCGTTGAGAACGCCTTCGATTGCCATTTCACATCACTCCCAATCGAGCGCGCCCTTTTTCCAGATGTAGACGAAGCCCACGATGAATTCCAGCAGAAACACGCCCATGGCGATGAAACCCGGCCAGCCGATATCGCGCAGGGCGACACCCCACGGAAACAGGAAGGCGGTTTCGAGGTCGAACAGGATAAACAGGATGGCGATGAGGTAGTAGCGCACATCGAACTTCATGCGCGCGTCCTCGAACGCTTCGAAGCCGCACTCGTACGGCGACAGCTTCGCGGGATCGGGCTTGTTCGGACCGAGGATCCGACCGATCGACATCAGCGCCACGCCAAGCACGACACCGAAGATGATGAAGATGAGAACGGGGAAGTAGGCTTCGAGATTCAAGGTACGGCCAGCCTTATCTGGAATGTTGTCAACAGCACCAGCTGAAGCGGCGTCCTGTTGCCCACCCCAGGCGCTAAGCCATGAGCCTCATGGCGCGCCGCCTTGCGGACTGCCGGAGCCCCACGCTCGGGTGCATTGCCCGGCCAGGGACTCCGATCAAGTTGTTTGGTGCCGACGGCGAGACTCGAACTCGCACAGCTTTCGCCACTACCCCCTCAAGATAGCGTGTCTACCAATTTCACCACGTCGGCTGGGGGAGAAACAATATTGCCTGGCGCCGGGTTTTCAGGCCCTTCAGGTCCGCTGCAGAGGCTTACGTCTTTGCTCGGAACCCATCGCTGGGGAATCGTTTCAAGCCTTGCATTCTAACCTAGATTTCTTGCTTTGTTCAACGCACAACTGCAAAAAAACTCAGGAATCCGCCGCAAGGCTTACGGATTATTTCGGTACAGCGGGAGCTGCCGGCGCCGATGCATCAGCGGCCGCTGCCGGGGCTGCAGCGGGAGCCGAAGCACCTGCCACTGCGGGCGCCGAAGCCGGCGCCGCGCCCATCACGCCCAGCGATGCAGCCGGCTTGTAGTTGCCCAGCAGCGTTAGCGCCAGCGTGCAGACGAAGAACAGCGTGGCCAGCACGGCGGTGGTGCGCGACAGGAAGTTTGCCGAGCCGGTGGCACCGAACAGGCTGCCCGAGGCGCCCGAACCGAATGCCGCGCCGACATCGGCGCCCTTGCCATGCTGGATCAGCACCAGGCCAATCACGCCCAGCGCCGACAACACCTGCAGCACCACCAACAAAGTCTTGAAGATTGCCATTTGATTTAGATAAGCCTTACTGGCTGGTTACTTGCCTGATCGGTCGATCGGAACGGCCGGCATTCAGGCGTTGCCGATCGCGAGAAAATCTTCCGACTTCAGCGAGGCGCCGCCAATCAGGCCCCCGTCGATATCGGTCATGGAAAACAGTTCGGCCGCATTGTCCGGCTTGACGCTGCCGCCGTACAGGATGGCCATGCGCTCGGCCACACCCGCGTCGCGCGCGGCAACCTGGCCACGCAGGAACGCGTGCACCGCCTGCGCCTGCTCGCTGGTGGCGGTCTTGCCAGTGCCGATCGCCCAGACCGGCTCATAGGCCAGCACCACGCGGCTCAGCTGCTCCACCGTCAGCGCGTCCAGCACGGCCTGCAGCTGCCTGCCGACCACCGCTTCGGTTTCGCCCGCGTCGCGCTGGGCCAGGGTTTCACCCACGCAGACTACCGGGACGATGCCGAATTCCAGCGCGCGCAGCGCCTTCGCCGCCACGGTCTGGTCGGTTTCGCCATGATAGATGCGGCGCTCCGAGTGGCCGACCAGCACATAAGTGCAGCCAAACTCACCCACCATCGATGCCGCGACTTCACCGGTGAAGGCGCCGCGCGCCTCTGCCGACACATCTTGTGCACCCCAGGCCACTTGCGAGCCATTCAGCAACGCCTGGCATTGTGCAAGATAGGGGAACGGCGCGCAGACCGCCAGCGTCGCCTTGGCCGCGCCAGCCTTGATGCCCTCCAGCAGCGCCGCGTTTGCAGCCAGACTGCCATGCATCTTCCAATTGCCGATGACGAGCTTTTGTCTCACGAAGTGCCCCTCCCAAATCAAACCCGCTATTGTAGCTTGTGGCGGGGGCACGGCGCTACCGCCGCCCGATGGCGGCGGGCGGCAGCATTGGCCACATGCAACGGTCGATGTGCCTTACCAGGTCAGCACGATCTTGCCGATATGCTCGCTTGACTCCATCAGGCGATGCGCATCGGCCGCCTGCGCGGCCGGGAACACCTCGTGGATCACCGGCTTGATCTTGCCGGCGGCCAGCAGCGGCCACACCTGCTCGTGCAGTGCCGCGGCAATCTTGCCCTTGAACGATGCCGGGCGCGGACGCAGCGTGGAGCCGGTCACGGTGATGCGCCGGCGCAGGATATCGCCCAGCGGGATCTCGGCCTTGGCGCCGCCCAGCAGCGCAATGATGACGATGCGGCCATCGTCGGCGATGCACTTCAGCTCGCGCGCCAGGTACGGGCCGGCAACCATGTCGAGGATCACGTCGACACCGTTGCCGCCGGTCAGCGCCGACACCTCGGCGACGAAGTCCTGCGTCTTGTAGTTGATCGCGCGGTCGGCGCCCAGGTCTTCGCAGGCCTTGCATTTCTCATCGGTGCCGGCGGTGACGAACACCTTGTAGCCCAGCGCCTTGGCGATCTGGATCGCGGTCGTGCCGATGCCGCTGGAGCCGCCCTGGATCAGCAGGGTCTCATCCTTGCCGCGCGGGCCCTGGCCCAGGCAGCCGCGGTCGAACACATTGCTCCAGACGGTGAAGAAGGTCTCGGGCAGCGCCGCGGCCTCGATATCGCTCAGGCCTTGCGGCGCGGGCAGGACCTGCGCCAGCGGCGCCGTGCACAGCTGTGCGTAGCCGCCGCCCTGCACCAGCGCGCAGACGCGGTCGCCCACCTTCAGGCCGAAGCGGTTGTCGGCATGCGACAGGTCGCCGCCCACCACCACGCCCGCCACTTCCAGGCCGGGCAGGTCCGAAGCACCCGGCGGCACCGGGTAGTTGCCGGTGCGCTGGAATACGTCCGGACGGTTGACACCGGCGGCAGCCACGCGGATCAGGACCTCGCCCGCACCCGCAACCGGGTCGGGACGCTCGGTCAGCTGGAGGACTTCGGGGGCACCGTATTCGCGGATTTCGATGGCTTGCATGCTGCTCTGCTCCTTGTACTTGTCTTGGCGCGGGTCGACGATGCATCGCGCCAGGGTCGGTGTGAGCCTTGGCTCGATAGGGTTGCCGGCAGTGTAAACAAAAAAACGACTGGACATCGTCCAGCCGTTTTTTTGGCGGCGCCACCTTGCGGCGGCACCTGCGGGCAATCCTGCCCCGCTGGCTTTACTGCTGTTCCGAGCCTTCGGCCGGAGCCGCCGGCGCGGCGGCTTCGCCGGCGTTGATCGGGCTGATGCTGCCGCCCTCTTCGGCCAGCGCGGCCTTCAGCGACAGGCGCAGGCGGCCCTTCTCGTCAGCCTGGATCAGCTTGACGCGGACTTGCTGGCCTTCCTTCAGCCAGTCCTTGATGTCCTTGACACGCTCGTTGACGATTTCCGAGATGTGCAGCAGGCCATCCTTGCCCGGCAGGATGTTGACGATGGCGCCGAAGTCCAGCAGCTTCAGCACGGTGCCGGCGTAGATCTTGCCCACTTCGGCTTCCGCGGTGATGCCCTCGATGCGGCGCTTGGCTTCGGCCATGCCGTCGGTCGAGGTCGACGCGATCGTGATCGTGCCGTCTTCCTGGATGTCGATGGTGGTGCCGGTTTCCTTGGTCAGCGCCTGGATGGTCGAGCCGCCCTTGCCGATCACTTCGCGGATCTTGTCCGGATGGATCTTCATGGTGATCATGCGCGGAGCGTGCGCCGACAGTTCGGTGCGGGCGTGGCCCATCGCTTCCTGCATCTTGTGCAGGATGTGCAGGCGGCCTTCACGGGCCTGCGCCAGCGCGACCTGCATGATCTCCTTGGTGATGCCCTGGACCTTGATGTCCATCTGCAGCGCGGTGATGCCGTTGTCGGTACCCGCCACCTTGAAGTCCATGTCGCCCAGGTGATCTTCATCGCCCAGGATGTCGGTCAGCACGGCAAACTTGTTGCCTTCCAGGATCAGGCCCATGGCCACGCCGGCCACGTGCGCCTTGACCGGAACGCCGGCGTCCATCAGCGCCAGGCAGCCGCCGCAGACCGAAGCCATCGACGACGAGCCGTTGGATTCGGTGATTTCCGAAACCAGGCGGATGGTGTAGGCGAATTCATCGTCCTTCGGCAGCACCGGGATCAGCGCGCGCTTGGCCAGGCGGCCGTGGCCGATTTCACGGCGCTTCGGGCTGCCCACGCGGCCGGTTTCACCGGTGGCGAACGGGGGCATGTTGTAGTGGAGCATGAAGCGGTCGCGGTATTCGCCGGCCAGTGCGTCGATGATCTGCTCGTCGCTCTTGGTGCCGAGCGTGGCCACCACCAGCGCCTGCGTTTCACCACGGGTGAACAGCGCCGAGCCGTGCGCGCGCGGCAGCACCGACGAGCGGATCTCGATCGGGCGCACCGTGCGGGTGTCGCGCCCGTCGATACGCGGCTCGCCGGCCAGCACCTGGCCGCGCACGATCTTGGCTTCCAGGTCGAACATGATGTTGCCGACTTCCACCTTGTCGGCTTCCACGCCGGCGGCTGCCAGCGCGGCCGCCACGTTGGCGTTTACTTCCTTCAGCTTCTGGCTGCGGGCCGACTTCTGGCGCAACTGGTAGGCTTCCTGCAGCAGCGGCAGTGCAACTTCGGTGACCTTGGCGATCAGCGGCTCGTTCTTGGCGGCCGGGGCCCAGTCCCACTCGGGCTTGCCGCCTTCGCGCACCAGCTCATGGATGGCGTTGATCGCGATCTGCATTTGCTCATGGCCATAGACCACGGCGCCCAGCATGACGTCTTCCGACAGCTGGTTGGCTTCCGATTCCACCATCAGCACGGCGCGCTCGGTACCGGCGACCACCAGGTCCAGGTCCGAGGTGGCGAGCTGCGAGCGGGTCGGGTTGAGCAGGTACTGGCCATCCTTGTAGCCCACGCGCGCGGCGCCAACCGGGCCGTTGAACGGGATGCCCGACACGGCCAGCGCGGCCGACGCGCCGATCAGCGCGGGAATGTCAGCGGGCACTTCCGGGTTCAGCGACACCACGTGGATCACCACCTGGACGTCATTGTAGAAGCCTTCCGGGAACAGCGGGCGCAGCGGACGGTCGATCAGGCGCGAGGTCAGGGTCTCGTTTTCCGACGGACGGCCTTCACGCTTGAAGAAGCCGCCGGGGATCTTGCCGGCTGCGTAGGTCTTCTCGATGTAGTCGACGGTCAGCGGGAAGAAGTCCTGGCCCGGCTTCGGGCTCTTGGCGGCGACCACGGTCGCCAGCACCACGGTGTCTTCCACATCGACCAGCACGGCACCGCCGGCCTGGCGGGCGATTTCGCCGGTTTCCATGCGGACCGTGTGCTGGCCCCACTGGAATTCCTTGACGATCTTGTTGAACATGGACATGTGCATTCCTTGGCTTGCGTGCAGGCCGCGCAATCACGCAATAACACGCGCACGGCCTGCGACGCCTGCGTTCTCAGCCGCAGGCAAACTGCCGGGTCGCCGGTCGCAGTCGCAGGGAAGTGCTATGCCATTCCAGCGCGGCACCGGCGTTGCCGATGCCGTGCTGGAATGACACAAAGCCCTGTTTCTTTGGCCGGTCCGGGGTATTGAAAACAGAAAAAAGAACAACTTACTCCGTTGCGCAGCTTGCTGCAACGGGCGCCCGGTGAATCAGAATGTCCGCCGGGCGGCGTGAAGCGAAAATCACTCCATCATCTGCCTGCATCGCTGGACAAGGCGGATTCACCCCGCCAGAAATGCAAAATGCCTGCCCCAGCATTGCTGAAGCAGGCATCGAGGCCTCACGCGAAACCGTGCAAACCCTGGAATCGCGCTGCCATCGGGCGCAATCTTACTTGCGCAGGCCCAGCTTTTCGATCAGGGCGCGGTAACGGTCGGCGTCGTTGGACTTGAGGTAGTCCAGCAGGCGGCGACGGCGGCTCACCATGCGCAGCAGACCGCGGCGGCTGTGGTGATCCTTCATGTTGGCCTTGAAGTGCGGGGTCAGTTCGTTGATGCGGGTGGTCAGCAGGGCCACTTGCACTTCGGGGCTGCCAGTGTCGTTGGCGCCACGTGCGAACTGCTTGATGACTTCGGACTTGTTGATATCGGCAACTGCCATGATGATTTCCTTTCACTTGCGAACGCTACAGCGCGGGATGCGCCGCATGCGTCGTGCCATGTTTTGACTGGCTACCGCCGCCACCGGGCCAACGGCCAGGCAACGACAGCCGCCGATTATAGCCGAAAAGCCGCGGCAGGAATACCGGGCGGCCCGCGCAGGCGCGCTGGCGCTCAGGGGCGCTCCATCCGGCACGTGGTCGGCAGCGTGGTCTGCGCGGCCTTGAGCTTGCGCACGGTACGGAAGCCATAACCCGAGCCCTCGTTGTCGAAGCGCACTGCCCCGCCCTGGCGCTCCATCACGGACACGTACAGCGGCTGCAGCACCTGGTGGTCGTCGGCGCGCACGGTGGCCTCGTGGAACTGGTTGACGTAGCGCATGTTCTCGAGCGCGCGCGCCACCTTGACCGCATCGGTGGAACCGGCCTGCTCGATCGCGCGCGCCAGCATTTCCACCATCATCTGCATGCGCAGGTGCACGTAGTCGTCCTTCGGCTCCGGATAGCGCGCGCGGAACTGCTGGTAGAACGCGTCCGACGCCGCCCCGCCCACGTTCGGGTGCCACTCGGCCACCGCCAGCACGCGGCCCACGCCGGCATCGCCCATCGCCGCGGGCGCGCCCAGGCCATTGCCGTAGAAGGTGTAGAACTTGGCCTGCAGGCCGCCTTCGCGCGCGGCCTTGACCATCAGCGTCAGGTCGTTGCCCCAGTTGCCGGTGATGACCGCGTCCGCCCCGCTCGCCTTGATCTTGGCGATATAGGGCGCAAAGTCCTTGATCTTGCCGATCGGGTGGAACTCGTCGCCCACGATCTGGATGTCCGGCCGGCGCGCCGCCAGCATCTCGCGCGCCGAGCGCGACACCTGGTGGCCGAAGCTGTAGTCCTGGTCGATCAGGTAGACGCGGCGCACGGCCTGGTCCTGGCGGATCACCTCGGTCAGCGCCTGCATGCGCATATCGGCGCTGGCGTCGAAACGGAAGTGCCAGAAGCTGCAGTTCTCGTTGGTCAGGCTGGGATCGACCGCCGAGTAATTCAGGAACAGCGCGCGCGCGTCGGGCTGGCGCGCATTGTGGCGGTTGATGGCCGACACCAGCGCGCCGGCCACGGCCGAGCTGTTGCCCTGCAGGACAAAGGGAATGCGCTTGTCGGTCAGGGCCCGCAACTGGATCAGGCTCTCGTCGACATTGCCCTTGCTGTCAAAGGTGACCAGCTCCATGGGCCGCGCACCCTCTGCGGTCTTCACGCCGCCGCGCGCATTGATGCGCTCGATCGCCAGGCGCAGGTTGCGCGTCACGGCTTCGCCTGCGTTGGCAAACGGGCCGGACAACCCGTCGATCATGCCCAGCCGGATCGGCTCTTGAGCTGACGCGCCCGCCGCGGCCGCCAGCAACAACCCGCCCAGCCATCCACGCCACCGTCCCGCAACCTTCATGTTCTCTCCCGGAAAGCGCAGGATAGTACGGCAGCGACCGGTTGCGGGCAAATGCCACCGGGCCCGATCATTGGTGCCGTTTCCGCGAGGAAAGCGCCAGGTTGCGCGAAGATCCACCGAAAAGCAGCGCCCGGCGCACACAAGCGCGGAGGCCGCACTACACTTGCGGTATTCACCATCCACGCATTGACCGAGGTTCGCCATGAATTCTGTCATCGCCAACGGCGCGCGCCGGCTCTTGCTGGCGCTGGGCGCCGCCATGCTGTCTGCCTGCACCACGCTGATGCCGGTACCGGAAGGCACCAAGCTGGTGGGCCAGCCGCAGGCCGCAGTACAGGCCGCGTTCGGGCCGCCCACCGATGTGTTCCAGCTGCGCGACGGTACCTCGCGCTGGATCTACACCAAGCAGCCGCTAGGCCAGTACGCCTATGGCGCCGACTTCGACCGCAACGGCAACCTGACCCGCTTCAGCAATGTGCTGTCCACGCTGGAACTGTACAAGGCGCAGGTCGGCACCTGGACCAGGCAGGATGTGGCCGAGCATTTCGGCATGACGCGCCTGCCGGTCGAGTACTACCCACTGATGCGGCGCGAGGTCTGGTCCTACCGCTTCCGCCATGAAGACGTGTGGCCGTCGCTGTACCACTTCTATTTCGACGACGCCGGCATCCTGCGCCAGACCCAGATCACGCCCGACCCGATGTACGACCCCGACGAGCGCCGCCGCTGAGCCATGAAAAAAGCCCGCCATCCCCGGGTCGGGAATGGCGGGCCTGGTCCGGACGCTCAGGCCGGGGAAGCCTTCCGCCGTCTACGCAGGGGCCTCGGTCAGATCTGCGGATTGATCTTTTGCACAGCCTTGTCGTGCAGCTTGTTCAGCGCGGCCAGGTAGGCTTTGGCCGAGGCGGCGACGATATCCGGGTCGGTGCCCACGCCGTTGACGATGCGGCCGGCCTTGGACAGGCGCACGGTGACTTCGCCCTGGGCCTCGGTGCCGCCGGTGATGGCATTCACCGAATAGAGCACCATCTCTGCGCCGCTGGACACGCGTGATTCAATCGCATGCAGGGTGGCGTCGACCGGGCCGTTGCCCTCGCCCTCGCCGCTCTGCTCCTGGCCGTCCATGCTGAACACCACGCGCGCATGCGGGCGCTCACCGGTCTCGGAGCGCTGCGACAGCGAGATAAAGCGGAAGTGCTCGTTGGCATCGTGCTGGGCCTCGTTCGAGACGATGGCGACGATGTCCTCGTCGAAGATCTCGGCCTTCTGGTCGGCCAATTCCTTGAAGCGGGTGAAGGCGGCGTTGACTTCGGTCTCGCTCTCGAGCTCGATGCCCAGTTCCTGCAGGCGCTGCTTGAAGGCGTTGCGGCCCGACAGCTTGCCCAGCACGATCTTGTTGGCGCTCCAGCCCACATCCTCCGCGCGCATGATCTCGTAGGTGTCGCGCGCCTTGAGCACGCCATCCTGGTGGATGCCCGAGGCATGCGCGAAGGCATTGGCGCCCACCACGGCCTTGTTCGGCTGCACCACGAAACCGGTGATCTGCGACACCAGCTTCGAGGCCGGCACGATCTGCGTGGTATCCACGCCGATATCGAGGTCGAAATAGTCGCGGCGGGTCTTCACCGCCATCACCACTTCTTCCAGGCTGGTGTTGCCGGCGCGCTCGCCCAGGCCGTTGATGGTGCATTCGATCTGGCGCGCGCCGGCCATCTTGACGGCGGCCAGCGAGTTGGCCACGGCCATGCCCAGGTCGTTGTGGCAGTGCACCGACCAGATCGCCTTGTCCGAGTTGGGAATGCGCTCGCGCACCGAGCGGATCAGCTCGGCGTAGCCTTCCGGCACGGCATAGCCCACGGTATCCGGCAGGTTGATGGTGGTCGCCCCCTCGGCGATCACGCCTTCCAGCACGCGGCACAGGAAGTCCATGTCCGAGCGGCTGCCGTCTTCCGGCGAGAACTCGATATCGTCGGTGAACTGGCGCGCAAAGCGCACCGCCAGGCGGGCCTGCTGGTACACCTCGTCCGGCGTCATGCGCAGCTTCTTCTCCATGTGCAGCGCGGAGGTGGCGATGAAGGTGTGGATGCGGAACGAGTTGGCCGGCTTGAGCGCCTCGGCGGCGCGGGCAATGTCCTTGTCGTTGGCTCGGGCCAGCGAGCAGATGGTCGAGTCCTTGACCACCTGCGCGATCGAGCGGATGGCCTCGAAGTCGCCGTTGGAGCTCGCCGCGAAACCGGCCTCGATCACATCGACCTTCAGGCGTTCCAGCTGGCGTGCGATGCGGATCTTTTCCTCGCGGGTCATCGAGGCGCCGGGCGACTGCTCGCCGTCACGCAAGGTGGTGTCGAAAATGATGAGTTTGTCAGACATTTTGTGGAGCTCCTGATTGCTTGTCGTGTGCTGTCCCCGGCATGCTGCGTCCGGGGCCTACCGCCTGTTCCGCGCTCCACGGCTGTGGAATGCAAAACGCCCCGGCGTGCATGGAGCAGGCCGGGGCGTTGGAAAAATTCCTTGCGGATGTCGCGCTAAGGGGTAAGTCCGTCCTTAGCGCGCGCGCGTCCCGACCTGATGGCCTAGTAGGCCACCTAGGGTGGTGCGGGCGATTAGGACTTGGCGCGAAATCATGCCAGCGACTATAGCCGAGTTCGCGCGCCCGTGCAATACAGGGTTTAGCCCATATTGCCCGGACGCGCCAGCGGCACGGATCAGCCCTTGGGCGGAATGCGCAGCTTCTGGCCCGGGTAGATCTTGTCCGGGTGGCTCAGCATCGGCTTGTTGGCCTCGAAGATCTTGTTGTACTCGGCACCGTTGCCGTAAGCAGCCTGGGAGATCGCCCACAGCGTGTCGCCCTTGACCACGGTATGCCAGCTCGATTCCGCGGATTCGACGTTGACCGACATCTTGTCCTCGACCTTGTCCACGCCCTCGACGTTGCCGGCGCACAGGATGATCTTCTCGCGCGTGGCCTGGTCCGGTGCCACGCCGAACACCGTGACCAGCCCCTGCGAGCCGTCCACCTGCACCATCAGCCCGGTGGCATCCAGGCCCATCTTCCTGATGTAGCCCTCGATCGCATCGCCCGCGGCGCGATTGGCGGCATCGACCTTCTCCGCCGACGCATCCGCCGCGGCGGCCTCTTGCGCGGCCTTGGCCTCGCCCGTGCCGAACAGCTTTTCTCCCGCTTCCTTGATGAAGTCGAACATGCCCATGACATCCTCCTGACGGTGAGTGGAAAACACTGCAGAGTGCCACGCCTCGATGGCCGCGGCATGAAAACAATTGTGAACCCGGAAATGCATGAAGGGCGCCTGAGCGCCCTTCTGCCTGAAGCGTCTATGAAGCCTTGGCGCCGTTCTCGCGCTGCTTCTTCTCGATGGCCGGCTTGCCGTGCATCGCCCGCCAGGCCCATAGCACATAGCCCGAGATCGCATAGGCCACGAACAGGCCGAACAGCGCCACCGGCGGATCGGTGGACACCACCACGAACAGCACCAGGACCAGCACCATCATGCCGAACGGCACGCGGTAGCGAACGTCAAGCGCCTTGCCGCTGTAGAACGGCGCGTTGGACACCATCGACAGGCCGGCGTACAGCGTGATGCCGAACGCCACCCACGGCATCCACAGCTCCTTGACCGGCAGCTTGTTGTCGATCACCAGCCAGACGAAGCCCGCGACCAGCGCGGCGGCGGCCGGGCTGGGCAGGCCTTGGAAGAAGCGCTTGTCTACCACGCCGATGTTGGCGTTGAAGCGCGCCAGGCGCAGCGCCGCGCAGGTGCAGTAGACAAAGGCTGCGATCCACCCCCACTTGCCCAGGTCATGCAGGATCCACTCATACATCACCAGCGCCGGCGCAACCCCGAAAGAGGTCATGTCCGACAGCGAGTCATACTGCTCGCCAAACGCACTCTGCGTATTGGTGATGCGCGCCACGCGCCCGTCCATGCCGTCCAGCACCATCGCCGCGAAGATGGCAATGGCCGCCGCATCGAAGCGCATGTTCATGGCCTGGACGATGGCGAAGAAACCCGCGAACAGCGCCGCGGTGGTGAACGCGTTGGGCAGCAGGTAGATGCCGCGCCGGCGCGGACGCTGGTAGACGATGTCGTGGTCGTCGGCGGTTTCGTCGTCGAAGTCATCGTCGGCGCCGCGCAGCTGGTTATGGCGGAACGGCCGCAGGTGGGTCACGTTGCCGCTGCTGCTGCGCTTGTTACGTCGATGGAAGGCAACCATCACAGTCCTCCGGTCAGGCTGTCGCTCACTTCACGTCGAGTTCGGCGAGGATGGTCGACGAGGCCGATACCTTCTCGCCGATGGTCACGCGCGGGCGCGCATCGAGCGGCAGGTAGACGTCCACGCGCGAGCCGAAGCGGATAAAGCCGTAGCGCTGGCCGCGCGCGAGGTTGTCGCCCACCTTGGTGTAGCACAGGATGCGGCGGGCCACCAGGCCGGCCACCTGCACCAGCGTCACCAGCTGGCCGTCCGCAGCGCGCCGGATCAGCACGGCATTGCGCTCGTTCTCGACCGAGGCCTTGTCCATGTCGGCGTTGACGAACTTGCCGGGGAAATATTCGACCTTCTCGACCGCGCCGTCGACCGAGACCCGGTTCGAGTGCACGTTGAAGACGTTCATGAAGACGCTGATCTTCAGCGCCTCGCGGCCGGCGTACGGGTCCTGGGTCTTTTCGACCACGACGATGCGGCCGTCCGCTGGGGCCAGCACGGCGTTGGGTTGCGACGGGATCGGGCGCGGCGGATCGCGGAAGAACTGGAGCACGAATACCGTGATGATCCACAACGGCAACGCCCACCAGAAGCCCGCGCTGGCGTGCACCAGCAGCGAGATGACAAAGGCGCCGGCCAGGAACGGCCAGCCTTCACGGGCGATCAGCGGATGAGGATAGTTCATGCAGTACAGGTGTCGGTGGATACAAGACCATGGCAAGGCGGCGCGGCGGCGGCGATAGCCACCATCGGGCGGCGCCCCCGTGGTCGCGGAGCAGGATAATGCACGCCTTGCCCAAAGTCTGACAAGCATAACAAAAAGCCGTTCAGGTCCCGCGACTCCCCTCTGATAATAGAAGGGCGTGGCACGGAACGCTGAACGGCTTCGGCCCGCCGCCGTGCGGCGCGGGCCATCAGACAGCGATGCAGCTTAGTTCTTCGACTGGTCGACCATCTTGTTCTTGGCGATCCACGGCATCATCGCGCGCAGCTTGGCACCCACTTCCTCGATCTGGTGCTCGGCCGTCAGGCGGCGGCGCGAGATCAGCGTCGGGGCGCCGGCCTTGTTCTCCAGCAGGAAGCTCTTGGCGTACTCGCCGGTCTGGATGTCGGTCAGGCACTGCTTCATCGCCTTCTTGGTCTCTTCGGTCACCACGCGCGGGCCAGTGACGTACTCACCATATTCCGCGTTGTTGGAGATCGAGTAGTTCATGTTGGCGATGCCGCCTTCGTAGATCAGGTCGACGATCAGCTTCAGTTCGTGCAGGCACTCGAAGTAGGCCATTTCCGGCGCGTAGCCGGCTTCCACCAGGGTTTCGAAGCCAGCCTTGATCAGCTCGACGGTACCGCCGCACAGCACGGCCTGCTCGCCGAACAGGTCGGTTTCGGTTTCTTCGCGGAAGTTGGTCTCGATGATGCCGGCACGGCCGCCGCCGTTGGCGGTGGCGTACGACAGCGCGATGTCACGGGCGGCGCCGGACTTGTTCTGGTGCACGGCGATCAGGTGCGGCACGCCGCCACCTTGCGTGTACGTGGCGCGCACGGTGTGGCCCGGGGCCTTCGGCGCGATCATGATCACGTCCAGGTCGGCGCGCGGGATCACGGCACCGTAGTGCACGTTGAAGCCGTGGGCGAAGGCCAGCGCCGCGCCTTCCTTGATGTTGTCGTGCACTTCGTTCTTGTACACGTCGGCGATCTGCTCGTCCGGCAGCAGGATCATGACCACGTCGGCACCCTTGACGGCCTCGGCCACTTCCTTCACTTGCAGGCCGGCGTTGGCAGCCTTGTTCCACGACGCGCCGCTCTTGCGCAGGCCGACCGTCACATTGACGCCCGAATCCTTCAGGTTCAGCGCGTGGGCATGGCCCTGCGAGCCATAGCCGATGATGGTGACGTTCTTGCCCTTGATCAGGGAGAGGTCGGCGTCCTTGTCGTAAAACACTTTCATGATGATTCCTTCAATCTCTGTCTTTTGTATGAGGGGGGCGGCATCCTCGGACGCATCGTGTGCGTCCGGATCGCGCCGCCCCGGGGATGCTGCGTGAAGCCGTATGGGTGAGCCGGGGCCCGGTCAGACCTTCAGGATGCGCTCGCCGCGGCCGATGCCCGAGCCGCCGGTACGGACGGTCTCGAGGATGGCGGTGCGGTCGATGGCGTCCAGGAACGCATCGAGCTTGACGCCGTTGCCGGTCAGCTCGATGGTGTAGGTCTTCTCGGTGACATCGATGATGCGGCCGCGGAAGATGTCGGCGGTGCGCTTCATTTCCTCGCGCTCCTTGCCCACCGCGCGCACCTTGACGAGCATCAGCTCGCGTTCGATGTGCGCGCCTTCGGTCAGGTCGACCACCTTGACCACTTCCACCAGGCGGTTCAGGTGCTTGGTGATCTGCTCGATCACATCATCCGAGCCGGAGGTGACAATGGTCATGCGCGACAGCGAGGCATCCTCGGTGGGTGCCACGGTCAGCGTCTCGATGTTATAGCCGCGGGCCGAGAATAGGCCCACCACGCGCGACAGCGCGCCCGGTTCGTTTTCCAGCAGGACCGAAATGATGTGACGCATTACAGGTCCTCCGCGCCGAGCAGCATTTCGGAAATGCCCTTGCCCGCCTGGACCATCGGCCAGACGTTTTCGGTGGGATCGGTCTGGAAGTCCAGGAACACGGTACGGTCCTTCAGGCGGAACGCCTCGCGCAGCGCCGGCTCGACGTCCGACGTCTTCTCGACGCGCATGCCGACGTGCCCGTAGGCCTCGGCCAGCTTGACGAAATCGGGCAGCGCGTCCATGTAGGAGTGCGAGTAGCGATTGTCGTACTCGATTTCCTGCCACTGGCGCACCATGCCCAGGTAGCCATTGTTGAGCGAGCAGATCTTCACCGGGGTGTCGTACTGCAGGCAGGTCGACAGTTCCTGGATGCACATCTGGATCGAGCCTTCACCGGTGATGGTGACGACTTCCTTCTCCGGGAACGCCTTCTTGATGCCCATCGCGTACGGCAGGCCCACGCCCATCGTGCCCAGGCCGCCGGAATTGATCCAGCGGCGCGGCTCGTCGAACTTGTAGAACTGCGCGGCCCACATCTGGTGCTGGCCGACGTCGGAGCAGATGAAGGCATCGCCCTTGGTCAGTTCCCAGATCTTTTCCACCACGTACTGCGGCTTGATGATCTCGGAGCTGCGGTCGTACTTCAGGCAGTCCACCGAACGCCATTGCTCGATCTGCTCCCACCATTTGGCGAGCGCTTCGCGCTTGGGCTTGATGTCGCTGGCCTTGATCTGGGCGATCAGTTCCTGCAGCACGTCCTTGACGTTGCCGACGATGGGGATGTCGACCTTGACGCGCTTGGAGATCGACGACGGATCGATGTCGATATGGATGATCTTGCGCGCCTGCGAGGTGAAGTGCGCCGGGTTGCCGATCACGCGGTCGTCGAAGCGGGCACCGATGGCGATCAGCACGTCGCAGTTCTGCATGGCCATGTTGGCTTCATACGTGCCGTGCATGCCGAGCATGCCGACGAACTGCTTGCTGGTGCCGGGGAACGCGCCCAGGCCCATCAGCGTGTTGGTCACCGGGTGGCCGGTCAGCGCCGCCAGCTGGCGCAGCTCGTCGCTGGCATTGGCCAGCACCACGCCGCCGCCGGTGTAGATATACGGACGCTCGGCACCTTGGAGCAGGGCCACGGCCTTGCGGATCTGGCCCGAGTGGCCCTTGTTCACCGGGTTGTACGAGCGCATGTCGATCGACTTGGGGTACTCGTACTTGCAGGCATTGCGCGAGACATCCTTGGGGATGTCCACTACCACCGGGCCCGGACGGCCGGTCGCGGCAATGAAGAACGCCTTCTTGATGGTCGCGGCGAGGTCGCGCACGTCCTTCACCAGGAAGTTGTGCTTGACGATCGGGCGGGTAATGCCGACGGTGTCGCACTCCTGGAAGGCGTCCTGGCCAATGGCGTGGGTCGGCACGTTGCCGGTGATCACCACCATCGGGATCGAGTCGAGGTACGCGGTGGCAATGCCGGTGACGGCATTGGTCACGCCGGGACCGGAGGTCACCAGTGCCACGCCCACCTTGCCGGTTGCCCGTGCATAGCCGTCTGCGGCATGGACCGCGGCCTGCTCGTGGCGCACCAGGATGTGCTCGAACTTGGTTTGCTTGTGGAGCTCGTCGTAGATATACAGCACTGCGCCGCCGGGGTAGCCCCAGACGTACTCGACGCCTTCTTCGGCAAGTGCGTGAACGAGAATTTCCGCCCCGATCATTTCGGGTGCGGCAGATGAATTGCTGTCTGCGTGGGAGAATTCCGCGCTGGGCATGTTCATTTCAGTCCTTTGCAATTTTCGGCAAAAAATTGTTTGGATGCTCTCTGCCGGGCTTGTGGCTCGGGTTCAAGCGGTGCGCGTCTGCATGGAAGACCGCCTCATAAGCGGCCGGATGAGACAACCACTGATGTCGTGTGAACCGACGATGATACTGCAATGCACCAGCGCGGTCTACGGTTGTTTTTGCCCTGCGCATGAGGGATTTTCCCGAGTGCGGCGGATCTTTTGCGCGCCGCAATGTATTTGCAGCAATACAAAGTGGTACAGGGGGTCGTTTTTTTGCTAGCATCGCAGCACCTCGAATGTGCCACGGGCCGTACGCAGCACATTCACCAGAACCGGGCATTTGTCCCGCAGCAACGAGCCGCAACCGCCTGAATGGCCACCGACCAGGAACTGTCCGATTTTCTTGCCAGCGTCGAGCGCCGCGCCTTCAAGCAGGCCGTATTTGCGGTCCGCGACGACGACGCCGCGCTGGACATTGTCCAGGACGCCATGATCAAGCTGGCCGAGAAGTACGGAGACAAAGACGCCGCCGAGCTGGCGCCGCTGTTCCAGCGCATCCTGCAGAACACCATCCACGACTGGTTCCGCCGCCAGAAGGTGCGCAACACCTGGGTCTCGCTGTTTTCCAGCCTGCGCGACGACCGCGAAGGCGACGACAATGACCTGCTTGAGACGCTGGAGGCACAGGCTGGCTCTGCATCGGCCGAAAGCAGCGCCGACAAGGTCGAGCGCGCCCAGGTCATGCACATCATCGAGCAGGAAATCCAGCGCCTGCCGACGCGTCAACGCGAGGCATTCCTGATGCGTTACTGGGAAGATATGGACGTCGCCGAAACCGCCGCCGTAATGGGGTGCTCCGAAGGCAGCGTCAAGACGCACTGTTCCCGTGCCACGCATACACTTGCGCAGGCCCTGCGCGCACGGGGGGTCCGACTATGAGCAGAAACGAAAAAGAAATCCGCGAACGCCGGTTTGCCCAAGAGATTCGGGCGGCACTCGATGCCGGCACCGACGACCTGCCGGCCGACATCACCGAACGGCTCGCCGCTGCGCGCCGGATGGCGGTCGCCCGCAAGAAGGCCGCGGCACCCGTGCTGGTCCCGCAACTGGCCATGCCCGGCGCGCACGTCCCGCTGTTTGATGAAGACAGCTCCCCGCTGCACCGCGCCGGCGCCTGGCTGCGCCGCCTTGGCCTGATCTGGACGCTGGTGGCGCTGGCCGCCGGCCTGATCGGCATCTATCACTGGCAGGAGCAGAAGCGCATCGAGGAACTGGCCGATATCGACGCCGCCATGCTGCTCGACGATCTGCCGCCCACGGCCTACGCCGACGAGGGCTTCCACGTATTCCTGAAGCGCGGGCAATAGCATGGCGCGCGCAATATTCCACCCCGACGCCTTGCGCCGCCGGCTGGCCGCGCTGCTGGCCGGTGCCGGCGCAGCCGCCTGCTGGGGCCTGCTGCCGCCCGCGGCGCATGCCCAGGGGGCTTCGGCGGTGACAGCGCCTGCGGCCGCGCAGGCAACCAATGCCCGGCCGGCCTGGGCCGATCTGAGCCCGGTCAACCAGCGCATCCTGGCCCCGCTGCAGCCGCTGTGGGACAGCCTGCCGGAACTGAACCGCCACAAATGGCTGCGCATCGCCGAGCGCTACCCCAAGTTCTCCCCGGCCGAGCAGGCCCGGCTGCAGGCTCGCATGGCGGAATGGGTCAAGATGACCCCGCAGCAACGCCGGCTGGCGCGCGAGAACTACCAGATCACCCGCTCGCTGCCGGCCGAGAAAAAGGCCGAGGCCTGGGACAAGTACCAGCAGCTGCCTGAAGAGCAGAAAAAGAAGCTGGCCGCCACCGACCATGTGCCGCGCCGCCCCGGCGCTGTCAGCGCGCTGCCCAGCGGCAAGCGCCTGCCCAGCGACACCAGCCGCCAGTTCCACCGCGAGCCGAAAGCGGCCAGCGCCGCAGCGGGTCGCAGTGGCCACGCTGCCGGCATGCCCGCCAGCGAAGCCCAGGCGCAACCGGCCTCCGCGCCCGCGGCCGTGACCGCCGCCGCGGCGCCGGCTGCTTCGGCACCGGCAGCGCTCGCCGCACCGGCATCCGCAGCCGAGGCCGCCACCGAAGCGGCCGCGGCTTCCGACGCCACCGTGCGCCAGTAATCCCCACGTCATTTGGCATAATGGCCGTCTCACGCCGGCCAGCGCAGCAAGGCCGGCCCCGACTGACCCGCGCCGGCACCGCCATGCCCCCGTGCGCCAGCCCAGCCTTCTTCGCCTTCCATGCCCGCTGCCACCCTCGATCCCAACCC